>RFQF01000041.1 GCA_009925805.1 Flavobacteriia bacterium
ATACATGTTACCCCGGAAAGGCATAAAACCATCAGCTAAGTCGCTCGTGCTCGGACGGTAGGTGTCTAAAACCCATTCGGAAACATTGCCCGCCATATTGTATAAACCGAAGTCGTTTGGCCAATAGGCATCTACGTGCGTGGTAGCATCCGCACCATCGTTCAATGCACCAGCCACTCCCATATGGTCACCCGTTCCTCGAACAAAGTTTGCTTGCATTGTTCCTTGGAATTGTTCTTCATCATAACGCACATAATGCCCGTCCCATGGATAAATTCTTCGTTCATCCACGTTTTCCGAGTTGGCATCTAAGTTCCCAAGCAAGCCTGTCGCTGCATATTCCCATTCCGCTTCAGTAGGCAATCGATAATTGGGTAAAAGTATACCATCCTCCATACGTACATTTCTTTTACCTTGGTAATAGTTATCGCCATCGTTTACTGCATATACAGGGTCAAAGTCGTTAAGTTGATATGGATCTCTTGGATAAGTTTCTCCTGGTTTTGTTTTAGTTGCATTACCATCGGTTAAGGTGTAACCTGTCCCTTTATATTTGTAGTTCAATTCATCTTTATCGGCCTGAATTTTACCTGATTCAATGTTGTATTGACCAGCTAAATAACTTTCAGTATTGAACATGTTTTCCGGAGCATTATAGGTTTTTTTCGCTTTTTTAGCTTGATCGGGTGGCCCCATTGCACCTAAGTCGCCACCGTCGTCAATTTTGTCTGCAAAATGCCATTTAATAATGCCTTGTTCCACCAAAATATATTCATTAACACGATCTGTTCTCCACTTGCAGAAATCATTCGCTTGAACCCAAGAAACACCTACCACCGGATAATCACGGTATGCAGGATAACGGAAGTAGTATTCTACAAATTTTTCACGGTAAGAAAGTGGATCTCTCCAACAATTCGTATCAGGTAACGATTTCTTGTAGATATGTGGATACGTTTTGTTGTAAACGCGTTTCATCCAGTATACATATTCCAACCAGTGAAAGTTTGTTACTTCCGTACGGTCCATATAGAAAGAAGACACAGTGAAACGATTCGGACGGTTATCATTGTCTTCCATCACGTCTTCTTCCGTTCTACCCATGGTAAAAGTTCCACCTTCTATCATGACTAAACCGGGTCCTGTACGTTGTTCTTCAAAGTTGGCTTTTTCGAAGCCTCCATTTTTGACATTATTGTAGTCCCAACCCGTTGAGGTTGAAGTCTCCTTTTGACAACTTGAGGAAATTGCAACACCGGCAAGTATAAAAGCTAAATTAACAATGATTGAACGCTTCATAAGTTTTTTTTTAAGCTCAATTAAAATTCTTTTTTTTTTATTAGTTACAATCAAAACGAAGGGCATGAAATCTTTCTAAAATTTTTCGGTTTTCTGCGGCATTTAATATCTGTTTGAAAAGACAGTTCGTGTGATCCACCGGTCAATCCGTTACCTAGTCTAGAAACGGTAAGATCATAACTGTAGCCTAACCTAAACTTATCCGCCTTGACACCAACAATAAATACCATTGCATCTTTATTACGATACCAAACACCTATATTCAATCGCTCGTAGTTGAGGTATCCACCAATGTTCAATTCCTGGAATCCATTTTGATTTTGATAAATGATAGCAGGTTTGATCGTTGTTCCGTCCGTATATCTCCCTCTTCGACCTATAGGAATTGTTCCTCCCATGTGAACGGTAATTCTCATGGGCAGTTTACTTGTACCTAAAATCATTGATTCATCCGGTTGATTTAAGTGATGTACTGCCAACCCACCGTAAAAATATTTGCTAAAAAGAACCGCTCCTGCACTCGCATCAAAAAAACCACGTTTTCCCCCGCGAGGCACATCTCCTGTTTGGTAAATAAACCCCCTTCTTGCATCGATCATGTCCCCAAACGTTAACTTTGACCAATCTAAATACTTTTGATAATAAGCTGCTCGAACTCCCATATTTAGGGATAACTTGCGGTTTATTTTCAAGTTATAGGAATAGATTCCTCCAATCATCGTGGTAGAAATGGTTCCTTCTGCTTGTTGATCATAGGTAGCTAAAAACCCAAGCCCGCCTTTGATGTCTTTTACGTAGGAATCATAGGCCGCAGAATAAGTAACATAATTTCCCGTTAATTGTGGCCACTCGTTTCGATAGTTGAAAGAGAAACGTGAACAACCTGTAGCTCCTGTCAGTGCAGGATTTAAATACAACGGATTTGAATAGAATTGGGTAAATGTTGGGTCTTGGCAGAATGATGCATTGAACAACAACATAACAAACACCGCAGTGCTGAAATGACGAAGTAAATCAATACATTGCTGTTGCAATATTTTCACGATGCGCCTCTACGGAATTAAGTTAACTTGGTTACAAATATCGAAATTTATTTGAAATAAATAAAATGAACCAACGTTTTTGTCGTTTCGCTTACTTTTGCCTTGTATGAAGTTTTCCTCTTTCGCGCCTTTAACGGCTCTTTGTTTGGTTTGTTTAGGGACTGTTTTCACTGTAAACGCTCAACAGTTTGACTATCAAATCCCTTGGACAACCAATACTCCAATCCTACGAGATGGAATTTCCTATGATGTTCCGACTATCGATAACGAAATGTTCTCCAACGGTATTCCAAAATTCGCTCGTACCGAACCCCTCAAGTCCGTGAATTTCTCAGCAACAACGGAACTTTTAACCTACGAACCTGTAGATTTGAAAACTAAACAAACCCTGGAATCACTCGGTTATCAACCGTCCAATCAGGTTTCAATTCGTGCCGTTGTCACACGAGCAGGAGCGCAACCCATGTTAAGCGTGTTTTGTGATCCGTATTTTCTCAAAGATAATGTATTGCAAAAGATTCTCTCCTTTCGAATCCAACTTCACCCCATACCTCCGAAACCCAATCCAAAAGATTTCGCCGCGAATTCCGTCTTAGCCCAGGGTTCATGGTATAAATTTTCCATCCCTACCGATGGTATTTATCGAATCGACAAAGCTTTTTTAGTGGCGCTTGGGTTAAACACGCAAGGATTGGAACCGAACCACCTGCACATCTACGGTAACGGGGAAGGATCCTTACCTGAATTGAATTCAACGCCCTACACCGACGACTTAGCTCAACATGCTATTCAGGTTGTGGGCGGTGGTGACGGGAATTTTGATAACGGGGATTACTTACTGTTCTACGGGTTTGGTCCTCACCAGTGGTATCCCAATGGTAACACGGAGTTTGAGCAGCGCAGAAATCCGTATTCCGATAAATCCTACTATTTTTTACTTGTTTCTGCAAGTGTGCCCCAAAAAACGATTCAACAAGTGGATTGGTCGAGTGGGGTAGAACAAGCGCAATTTGTTGATTATGATTATCGTGAAGTATATGAAAACGACCTAGTTTCGTTGGTAGGAGGTGGAAAGCGTTGGTACGGAGAGCTGTTTGATATAGAGCTATCCCGAACCTTTAATTTTGCCATACCATCGATCGACATAAATACCCCCTTGCGGTTTCGAATTTCCATGGCCTCAAATGCTCTTTCCAGCGCAGGTACAGCACAAAAATTTAGCGTAGGATCTTCCACACTGTATCAAACGACCCTGCCGGTGGCTCCTTACGACTTTAATCGTTCTACGGTCAATTTTAGTATGCCAAACCCTGTTGACAACCTCGCTTTGAATATTACGGTGACCCGCAATAGCCCTTCAACCTTAACCTACTTGGACAGAATTTTACTCAATGGCCGTCGTGCTTTGACCTTTTCAGAAAACCAGTTTGGATTTCGTAACCTGACTCAAATTGATAGCAACGCCATTGTTAAATATGAAATTTCCGGTTTCCCCAGCGGAGGATTTGTCTGGGATGTTTCTAACCGATTCAACATTAAAAAAATTCAAGGCATCACTACTGGAGGATCGTTCAATTTTTGGTGCAGCAAAGTGTATCGGGAGTTTGTTGCTTCCAACGGAACTACTTTTTTGACGCCGACACCCGTTGGATATGTTCAAAATCAGAATTTGCATGCCCTTCCTCAGGTGGATTATTTAATTGTTACCCACCCTGATTTCCTAGCCCAAGCCGAACGTCTTGCCGACTTGCACCGAGCACAGGGACTGGAAGTAGCCGTAGTAAATGTCAATCAGGTGTTTAACGAATTCAGTTCTGGAGCATTAGACCCAACCGCTATTCGAAAAATGGCCAAAATGTTTCATGATCGATCCTTGCAAAATGGCAGTAAAATGATTCGCTATTTATGCTTGTTTGGCGACGGCACCTACGACCCAAAGGATCGCGTTAGCAACAATAATAACTTCATCCTTACCTACCAAGTTGATAACAGTGAAAACCACATTTCAGCCATGGTGAGTGATGATTATTTTGGAATGTTGGACGATAACGAAGCGTTTTATGACGGTGATTTGTTGGATCTTGGAATAGGTAGAATTTTAGCGAGTACTGGCACCCAAGCAAAGGAACAAGTGGATAAAATCGAACACTACCTCCTCAACGGTTCCACCTTATTTTCGGGTGTCTCAAACAACTGTTGCCTTGATAACAATTCCAGCGTAACCTTTGGTGATTGGCGAACAAAAGTGGTACAAATTGCGGATGATGAGGAAAACGGATATTTTATAAAAAACGATACCGAACCTCAATATCAGCTCATAAAAACCAACCACCGGGAAATGAACGTGGACAAATTATATTTGGATGCATTCCCACAACAAGTTTCTGCCGGAGGACAACGTTATCCCGAAGTACTTAACGCTATTAACGATAGAATAACTCGAGGAACTTTAGTAATGAATTATGTCGGACACGGGGGCGAGGTAGGCCTCGCCGAAGAGCGCGTTGTCACCATCCCTCAAATTCAATCCTGGAGCAACATCAACGCCCTGACACTTTTCGTTTCTGCGACCTGCGAATTCACCAAATACGATGATCCTTCAAGAGTTTCCGCAGGGGAGTGGGTTTCATTGAACCCCAAAGGAGGCGCCATTGCCTTAATGACCACTACGCGATCCGTGTTTTTTGGAGTGAATAGCAGCGTTGGGTTGGCTTTTTACAATCATGTTTTTACTCGAGAGGCCAACGGCTTACCGCGTCGTTTTGGGGATATTGCGATGCAAACAAAAAACGCAGCCATTTCTTCCGACAACAAACGGAGTTTTACGCTCATTGGAGATCCTGCGCTACGGTTGGCTTTACCCCACTGGAAGGTAGTAACAGATAGCATTAACGGAAATCAGATGATTCATCTCGACACCCTTCAAGCGTTGAGTAAAATTACGGTAAAAGGCCATGTGGAAGACCTTACAGGAGCGATCGCAAATCAATTCAGTGGCACCCTGATTCCAACTATTTTGGATAAAGTAAAACAAGAACAAACTTTAGGGCAGGATCCGGATTCACCGATCATTGCATTTGAAGAACAAAGAAATATTCTTTACCGCGGAAAGGCTACAGTAGCCAACGGATATTTCGAATTTTCCTTCATCGTGCCGAAGGATATTGCCCTCAATTATGGAAGAGGAAAAATGAGTTATTATGCTTTTTCCAACGCGGTAGATGCCGTGGGAATTGACACCACGTTCTACGTGGGTGGAATCAACCCCAAAGCCTTGAACGATTCCATAGGTCCTGAAATAAGTGCCTTTTTGAACGATGATCAATTCATCGACGGGGGTTTGTCCAATTCGACTCCGGTGCTTTATTGTAAATTCTACGACGAAAGCGGAGTGAACACAGTTGGTAATGGAATTGGCCACGATATTACAGCAATCTTGGATGATAAAACCTCTGAAACTCTTGTTTTAAATGATTACTATGTTTCCGAAATGGATACTTATCAAAAAGGGCATTTAAAGTATTTGTTCAGTGAATTGCCTGTCGGCACCCACCAGCTGGTTATCAAAGCATGGGATGTTAATAATAATTCCTCCGAAGCACGTATCCATTTTACGGTCAAAGATCGCGAGGAACCCAAAATCCAACGTCTGTACAATTATCCGAACCCGTTTTCGAAATCCACACAGTTTATGATGGAACATAATCAGTCGTGCAGTTCGCTGGAGGTAATGATTCAAATTTACACCGTTGGCGGAAGGCTGGTAAAAACGATTCAAGACAAAGCGATAACTAACGGTTTTACCGTTCGGGGAATTTATTGGGACGGTAAAGATGATTTTGGTGATGTCCTTGCGAACGGTGTGTATGTCTACCGATTGATTTACCAAAATGAAGAAGGTAAAAAAGCAGAAGAAATTCAAAAACTGGTAATCTTAAATTAATTTGCAATAAAGCATCTTGATTTGCGTATATTAGCGCCTTGTATCAAAGACTATGAGATTTTTACTATTTGGATTTTTACTTTCGTCATTCTCTTTTGGGTTATGGGCTCAAGGTGCCAATCAAAATTCACTTCAATTAAATACCATTACAACAGCCTTGCCCTTTATGGCCATTACCCCCGATTCAAGAGCAGGCGGAATGGGTGAGGCAGGAACAGCACTCAGCCCAAGCGCAACTTCCGTGTACTGGAATACTTCCGGGTTGAGTTTCGCAAAATCGAACAGTGAATTAAGTTTGTCCTACACACCTTGGCTTCGTCAGTTAACCAACGATATGCATCTTTCGTACCTGTCCGGATATTTCAGAATAAATAAAAAACACGCCATTGCAGGAGCGCTTCGCTATTTTAGTTTGGGTGAAATAACCTTTACCGACGCTTCCGGAAATGTCTTGCGTAACGACAAACCGAGTGAATTTGAAATTACCGGCGGATATGCTTTTAAATTATCCGATAAATTCAGTGTAGGGATTAACGGAAAATTTGCTTACTCCAACCTAACCGGAGGACTGACGGTTGCAGGAGTTATGACAAAACCGGGAATGGTCGGAGCAGCAGATTTGTCCTTCACGTATTTCAACGATCGGGTCAAAATTGGAAAAACCGCTGGGACGTACACCTTTGCAACTACCATTAACAACATCGGAAATAAAGTAGCATATTCGGTTCTTGCAAAGCGTGACTTTATTCCTATGAATCTTAAAATTGGCAATGCTTTCCAGGCGAAATACGACAACTACAATACCGTAACATATTCCATTGATATTCAACGATTATTAGTTCCAACCCCAGCCATTTACGAAAATGTTAATGGTCAAGTGGTTATGCTATCCGGAAAAAGTAACGATGTTGGCGTAATTAATGGAATGTTGCAATCCTTCTACGATGCACCTGGAGTTTTAGCAAAAGATGCGAATGGTGATTACATTCAAAACGCTGATGGCAGTTATCAAGTGGTTAAAGGATCAAGATTCAAGGAGGAGTTAACGGAAATTAATATCGCCGGGGGGATTGAATGGTGGTACAATGAAACATTTGCAATTCGTTCAGGCGTTTTTTATGAAAATAAGAACAAAGGAAACCGTCAATACTTAAACCTTGGTGCAAGTTTGAAATATAATATGTTTGGAATCGATTTTTCTTATTTGGCTTCCTTGAACGGTCGACAGAACCCATTAGCAAATACACTTCGATTTACCTTACGCCTATACTTAGGGGATCGACCCGTAAAAACTGCAGAATAAATTCTATGTCCTTTCGTATTGGTTTTGGTGTTGATGTGCACCGATTAGTGGATAACCGCCCTTTAGTCATCGGAGGTATCAATGTCCCTTCATCCTTAGGAGCTCTGGGTCATTCAGATGCCGATGTATTGCTCCATGCGATTTGTGATGCTTTATTGGGGGCATTAAACCTTCGGGATATTGGATTTCATTTTTCGGATAAAGACCCCGCTTACAAGGGTATCGATTCAAAAATCCTTCTTAAAAAAACGTTTGCCCTCATCGAAGAGCGTGGATTTTCCGTGGTGAATCTCGATTCCACGGTCATTTTAGAACGTCCCAAGTTAAATCCTTTTATTCCGGAAATGCAACAGGTCATTGCAGCAATTTTGAACGTAGCATTAGATTGTATTTCCATAAAAGCAACAACGCACGAATCGGTGGATTCCTTCGGTGAAAATTTGGCACTGAAAGCCTATGCTACGGTTTTGTTGCAAAAGCAAGATTGATGCTTTTTTAGTTACCTTTGCTGTGCATGGAAAAGCAGATTATCCTAAATGCGCAGCAATTTGACCTAACCGTTACAAGGCTATGCCATGAATTGTTAGAACAGCACATGGATTTCTCCGATTCTGTCCTGATTGGATTACAGCCGCGAGGCATCCATTTGGTTACTCGGATGCTGGAGAAATTGAAGGAGATTCTCCCGCACGATCCCCTTTGTGGGAGTTTAGATATCACCTTCCATCGAGACGATTTTCGTCGAAGGGAAGCTCCGTTGATACCAAGCATCACCAACATTAATTTCTCCATCGAAAATAAGCGCATTATCTTGGTGGATGATGTGCTTTTCACTGGTAGAACGATCCGTTCTGGACTCGATGCGCTCTTGGCTTACGGAAGACCGAGTCAAGTGCAATTGTTAGTTCTGATAGATCGTCGGTTCAAACGGGATTTACCGATTCAGGCGGATTATGTCGGTAAATCGGTAGATACGCTAAACCATGAGCGTGTTCATGTTCGATGGAAGCATATTGACGGGATGGATAACGTGGAACTTTACTTAAAGCAAGTGCATGAATAATCTCAGTGTTCCCCATTTATTAGGAATTCAAGACCTCAACCTTTCGGATATCCAAACGATCTTTAAAACGGCGGACGCCTTCAAGGAGGTTATCAATCGACCTATTAAAAAAGTACCTTCATTGCGCGACATTACGCTGGCCAATGTGTTTTTTGAGAATTCCACAAGAACGCGACTATCCTTTGAATTGGCGGCTAAACGGCTTTCTGCGGAAGTGGTGAATTTTTCTGCTTCGAACAGCTCTGTGAAAAAAGGGGAAACACTTATCGATACCGTAAATAATATCCTAGCAATGAAAGTGGATATGGTGGTTTTACGGCATGAATCCCCTGGGGCGGCACTTTTTTTATCCCAACATACCTCAGCAAAAATAATCAATGCAGGCGACGGCACGCATGAGCATCCAACCCAAGCGTTATTGGACGCATATTCCCTAGGGGAGAAACTTGGCTCGTTGGAGGGTAAAAAAGTGGCCATCGTTGGCGATATCTTGCATTCGAGAGTGGCACTTTCAAACATCCATTGCCTCCAAAAATTGGGGGCAGAAGTAATGGTTTGTGGTCCTTCCACGCTGATTCCAAAACACATATCCCTCCTAAACGTACGCGTATCCCATAACCTACGCGAGGCACTTTTGTGGAGCGATGCCGTAAACATGCTTCGTATACAATTAGAGCGACAGGAAGCCGAGTATTTTCCAAGTTTACGCGACTATTCGCTGAATTTTGGATTAACGCAATCCCTTTTGGATTCCTTAGACAAGGAACTGGTGATTATGCATCCTGGTCCAATTAATCGAGGCGTTGAAATTACTTCCGAGGTAGCTGATGGTTCGCATAGCATTATTTTAAATCAAGTAGAAAACGGTGTGGCAATTCGAATGGCAGTAATTTATTTACTTGCCTCCACTATTGAACGCTAAAATGGGTATATTTGATAAATTTCTTTAGTATGAATTTCAAGATAGAAGCTAAAAACAATGTATTGCTCATTCATGCCTTAGTGGAACGCCTTGATACGCATTCTGCCCCTGAATTAAAAAGCATTCTAACGTTTGAGCATAAGAAAGGTCAAAACAAAATTTTGATTAACCTTGAAAAAACCAAATTTTGCGATTCATCAGGACTCAGCGCAATACTCGTTGGAAACCGCATGTGCAAGGATACAAACGGTATATTTGCTTTGTCGAATATTTTAG
Source organism: Flavobacteriia bacterium (assembly GCA_009925805.1). Classification (GTDB taxonomy): domain Bacteria; phylum Bacteroidota; class Bacteroidia; order Flavobacteriales_D; family Crocinitomicaceae; genus UBA952. The sequence continues at coordinate 9,850 of RFQF01000041.1, forward strand.
TAATTTGCAATAATCGTCACATACTCATCGATTGCGGTGAAGGAACCCAGCTTCAATTGCGCAAGTTTAACCTGCCAATTCAACGCATCAATACAATTCTCATTTCACACCTTCATGGGGACCACTTTTACGGACTCCCAGGCTTGCTTGGAACCATGAGTCTTTTAGGCCGAACCACGGGGATTGAAATTTTCGGTCCTGCGGATTTAGGGGACATTTTAGCGGTAATTTTCAAAGGAAGTCAGACTAAACTCGATTTCCCTTTTACTTTTCATCCCATTGCACCAACCGCTCGTACGCTGATTTTTGAAGATGCCGCTTTGTGCATTTACGCGTTTCCACTAAAACACAGAATACCGTGTTATGGATATGCAGTTCAAGAAAAACATCAACGATTTCGTTTGGATATTGACAAAGTAGAAGAAGCGGGCTTTTCTCATGACCATCGTAAATTGCTCTCCGAAGGCGTTGATTTTCAGCGAATGGATGGCACTTGGATTAAATACCAAGATTATACCTTGGCTAAACCCGAAGTAAAAATGTACGCCTACTGCTCCGATACTATGCCGTTTAAAAAATTGACCGAATATTTAGACGGAACCACCACCTTGTACCATGAATCCACCTTTATGGAAGACCGAAAACAACGGGCCAACGAAACCTTTCATTCAACGGCATCGGACGCTGCGAATCAGGCGGTAAAATCCAAGGTAAAACAATTGCTTTTAGGACATTTTTCGTCGAGGTATTCGCAAATCGATGGCTTGTTGGCTGAGGCTTCGAACCTTTTTAAAAACACACGCGCCGTGAGGGATGGAGACCAATTTGAAATCCTTTAAGCCTGTTCTAGGTTTTTTATGACGATCGCAGCTTGTTCAAAAATATGGGAAGGTTCCACCCTGGAAGCATTCACTCCAAACCGCGATTCTTGCAGTTGCTGATTCAGCGCCTCCATTTCAAACTGCATTTTAGGGTATTTTCTGAATAATTCTTCAAAAACTTCGGTTTTGCTCGTGCTTGTCATATTGAGTTTTATGTTGATAGCTCGCACCAGTAATGTTTCCAATTTTTGTAAATCCCCTGCTTTCGAGGCGGCGTGAAGTTCCTCCCGAATCGAGGGTTTTTGCGATGCCTCTTGTATAGAAGGATGCGAAAATTCAAGTTTTTTATTGAATCTTCTACGTTGAATGATCCTCAACAGGGCAAATCCTCCCAAAATCAATCCGCCAAGTAAGGGCCATTTCCATGGAAAATCAGGGCGATCCATCGATTCCTTTTTACGGGGTTGGCTTTCCTTACTTCGGAATACTTGCACTGCTCTTTCGGGAATTTCTTGAATATGATCCGGTGTTTTTTGGGCAATTTTTGCCTTTTCCATTCCGGGAAGCGTGAGGCGAATGTATTTCTTTTTTTCTGGGTCGAAGTAGGCAATTTGCTGTTCGCTCAAGGCACAATCAGCTGGATTTTCCACCCGAAAGGTGTAATTGATCATGACAGTTCCTTCGGCGCCCTTGTCCGAGAAAAAGTAATCCTCCAAAATTTTTGGACTTTCATAGGTTTTAAGCCCACTGGGTAGGATTAATTTTGGGATATTGATTTGATGCAGATTTCCCTTTCCACGTAATACAATTTCGTAGTGTATTATATCCCCGCGCTTTTTGGGGCGATGGTGCAGCTTTCCTTCCGCGGTTAACTTGCCAACAAATCCGATGTACGAAGTAGGGGCACCACGAGGAAGCGGTAGGATGGTTAGTTGTTCTTTGGGCGAATTAATAACGACGCCACCTTTGTTTTGTCGAAGTATTACCCGGAAAGGATTAATGCTAAAAACGCCATGCGTCATGGGGAAAATGAGATTTTTGTCGTGTTCGATGCAATAATAACTTACCCCATGAACGGTTTCCTTTTTAGCGGCAATAGGTGCGCTTTTTTCCAAAGGGTAGGAAGAAATCGTAGCGGAATTTAAATAGGATACATAATCCTCGAGTCCTGTGGGCGCAAATTGGCTGTAAATTTTGGAGGACAAAACCACAGCTTCGCCTTGATATACGCATGTTTTGTTGCAAACCGTCGAACCAAAAGCAATAGGGGCTTTTGAGTAGTTGACGTTTTCTGGGAGATTTTGAGGGGTTACGGTTAAATTCACTGTATTGGATTTCACCACGCTTTTACCTTGTTTAACCAAGGCTGGACCCAGCACGAAATTCCCTTCTTTTAAGAAAAAACCGTCTTGTTGAAAATAATGCAACGATACATAAGCACCTGTGGATCCGTCGTATACTTGTTCCATCCCGTGCATTACGGTGTAACCTGCATTGAATTGCGGAGGAAAATTCACCGAAATATCACCACTCAACTTGGATTTTACCTTTATGATGAACGTTTCGTGGGCTCGAACGCTGTTTTTTGAAACCTCCAACACAACTTCCCCTGGTTGAGCGAAACACGCAGTTCCTAAGGTCATGCAGATAGCGTAGATTAAAAGTTGCATTACCAATCGTTTGAGCGTTTTTTGTTCGCCGAAGTGTTAAAACGGTTTTGTAATCTGCGTCGAAGGGCAGCCTCCCGGCGTGCAAGTTCATTCAGTTTTTGCTCTATTTCTTTTGGAGCTATTTCCGATTGAAGGTTGGGTATGCTTATGGATTCATGGTTATTCCCTGAATTATCAGAAGGCAATTCGTTGTTGTTGGGGCTTGATTTTTTACGGTTGAGCCGCATCGCTTGATTCAAATTGTAACATGTTGCTGCGTTTTCAGGGTTTAAGCGCAAGGATTTTCGGTAGGTTTTGATCGCTTCTTCAAAGCGCTTGAGTTGCATATAACAGTTACCGATATTATGCAACAGGCGTCCTTGTTCTTTCCGATCCGGAGTGTTTGTAAGGGCACTATTAAATGCGAATAATGCGTTTTCGTAATTCCCCGATCGGTAGGCGATTTGAGCAATCTCGTTATCGAAATAATGATAAGATGCTGCCTCGGAACGATGCCTTTGGTAAAATTTCAGGGCATCCTTGAGCGCCCCCTTTTGGTACTGTTGATGCACTAAAACGAGTGAATCTTGCCACGTTTGACCAAAACCATAAAAACTACACGAACCAAGTAACCCCAGCATGAACATGCGAATAGGATACGCTTTGTAAAATCCTACAATCCAAACCAGGAGTGCGAAAAGGGCGGCTATAACAAAGTAATGGTACAAGGTATTCTGAATTTTGTAGCTCAAATTTCGAAAATTCGACGGAGGATTTAGGTTAATTTCTGTTAAGAATGGTTCAATCTTGGGAAAAGGTTCGCGCACAAGAAATGTGGTCCCTTTCATTGTTTTTCCTAAGTGCACTAGGTAAGAGCGATTTAAGTAGGAGTGCACTGTAAACCCTTTGGAATCTCGCTTACATCCCTTATTCGGGTTCGCTGGATCCAGCGGAATTACCCCACCTTCTTCCGTACCAATACCCACGATCAGGGTTTGTATTCCCTGAAAGCTTTTGGGATCTAAGGATTGCGGGTTTAGAGGATTTTCGTTTTCTCCATCGGTGAGTAACACCAGAATTTTATGTGCAGGTGCTTTCGAGAATTGCTGCATTCCTTGCCGAAGGGCTGCACTGACATCCGTGCCTTGATAAACCAAGTCCTGAGTGGATAAA
>RFQF01000042.1 GCA_009925805.1 Flavobacteriia bacterium
ACCTTGTGCGAAGGTACCGCAAGCTCTCCTGTGAACATCACTTCAAACCTTGCCGGATCGACTTTAAGCTGGAGTTTTGCTACCGCAGGTGGCGGCTTATCCGGTCATCCGATTGGCAACGGAAATAACCCGATTCCTTCCATCACGTTCTCCAATAACCTGGCAACACAACAAACTGCCCAGTATACCTTATCTGCTTCATCTGTGCATCAATGCCAAAGTGCGCCGGTTACGTATACCTTCAATGTTAATCCTATTCCAAACTTGAACAACCCGGGTGGGCAAACCGTTTGCAGCGGTATACCAACGGTACCTGCTTCGTTTACCGCCGACGTGCAAGGTGCCAATTTCACCTGGACGGCCATAACACCTCCAGCAGGACTTAGCGGATTTACTGCGAGCGGTTCAGGTACCATGGGGGCAATGACGATCACCAACGCCACTGCCAACCCTTTACAACTGGTGTATTCGGTAACCCCAAGTGCAGCCGGTTGTTCTGGAAATCCTTTGAACTACACGATAACGGTAAACCCTTCCCCGACGGTGGTCTTTTCCACAGGAAATCAAACGATATGTTCGGGGGCTACAACTGCGTTGGTAAATCTCACTTCAACCACGAATAATGCGACCATTTCTTGGAATGCGAGTGTTCCAGGGGGAATTCAAGGGGTGAATACCCTATCGGGTTCGACCCAAATTCCTGCTTTCACCTTGACCAACAATACGCAAGGAAATTTAACAGCTACCTTTACAGCTATTGCCTCCACGGCGGGTGGTACTGTATGTCCTGGGGTAGCAGCAACGCACACCATTACGGTAAGTCCGCAAAATGGCATTACCGTTACAGCACTGGATAGCAGCCTTTGTTCTGGGGCTTCGGCCCAATTATCGATTTCTTCCAATACGGCAGGATTGACCTACACCACCTCGGCAGCGGCTTCGCAAGGTATTACAGGGGCAGCAAATGCCAACGGCGCACAGTTTTCGCAGGTATTGGTTAATTCCGGAAATACACAGGGAACGGTAACCTATACTGTGACGGCCACAGCACCTCCTGGAAGTTCTTGTCCGAATCAAACGGCGGTATTGCCCATCACAGTGGAACCTGTGGCCAGTGTTCAGTATTCAGTGCCCAGTCAATCGCTTTGCTCGGGTTCAACTACCCAGCTTGTTAACCTAAGTTCCAACGTTGCAGGCGCAACCCTATCCTGGATAGCAATAGTGCCGAATGGGTTGAATGGTATGCCTCTCCAAGGAAACAGTACGATTCCTGGAAGTGCGGTTTCGTCCAATTTAAATGCATCGGCAGTGATATCGCTTACAGCCCATGCCACGATCAATACTTGTGTAGGGCCTGCAGCAAATGGACAAATCACGGTGTTTCCCAACCCCGGGTTGACCATTACCCCTCCCAATGATACAATATGCAGTGGGGTTGCAGCTGTGGCTTCACTCACGTCCAACGTGGCAAATACCACGTTTGCTTGGACTATATCTTCCAATCCTTCGATTGGTGGCGCATCCAACGGCTCCGGTGCTACGATTAACCAAGTATTGACCAACAATTCAGCCCAAATTCAACTACTTACTTATACCGTCACCACGAATGGACCTGGTCCCAACAATGGGTGTCCGGGGCAGTCAAATACCTTCAATGTTTGGGTAAATCCGGTCGCGTCGGTAGGGTTCAGCCAAGCAAATGCCACGCTTTGCTCTGGTAGCACTTCTACGGCGGTGAATATTACGAGCACCACGCCGAATGCACAAATTTCATGGACGGCCAATATACCAGCAGGTATTACGGGCGCTGCGGCAAATGGGGTCAATACCATTCCAGCGCAAACCTTGGTGAACAATACCCAAGGACCTTTAACGGTGGTGTATTCCGTCAACGTGGCTACCCAGGTTGGTAACTGCCAAGGACAGGCATCTACGTATTCGATCACGGTAAATCCTATTCCTGTATTGGGCTTTTCTCAGAATTCGCAAGTCATTTGTTCCGGTGCGAACACTACCGCAGTAGGCTTGCAATCTAACCTAAATGCCGGAATTCCTGGGACATTGAATTACAGTTGGTCGGCGAACCAACCTGCCGGAATTTCGGGTATGGCCACTTCAGGGACGAATACCATTCCTGTACAAACGTTGACCAACAACAGTGCTGCGCCGATAACCTTGAATTATGTGGCGACGTTAAACTATACCAATAACGGAATGGTTTGCAACGGAACAGGGGGAACCTACACGATTACTGTTAATCCATTACCTCAGGTAACTGCTACCATACAACATACTGTTCTGGATCTCCAGTAACAGCTACCATTTCGGTGAATCCAAACCCTTCGGTTACCCAAGTGGCCAATATCGTAGTTTGTGCAGGGCAGGCAATTCCTACGGTGAACTTTACCTCAACTCCGGCCGGGGCTGCGTGCACTTGGACGAATTCGAATCCGAACATTGGATTAGTGGCTTCCGGCGCGGGAAGTGTTCCGGGATGGCAAGCACCTGTAAACGTAAGCGGTGGACCTTTTGTGGGAACGATTTCCGTAAGTGGTACACTGAACGGATGTGCTGGTGCAAACATGACCTATACGGTTACCGTAAACCCAACACCGACGTTGACCTTGAACCCTCAAAACATTTCCATGTGCTCGGGCAGCAATGCGGTCATTTCTTGCAACTCCAATGTATCGAATGCTACCATGACCTGGGTTCAGGCTTCTACGAATGCCTCCGGTGCTTCCAATGGAAATGGAGCTGCTGTAAATGGGCTAGTCACCATCAGCCAAACCCTGCTCGCCACCTCGAATGTACCCGGAAATGTGGTGTATACGATTACGCCTTCGGCCTTAGGATGTGTAGGTACACCGCAGCAAGTAGGGGTAACCGTGAATCCAATACCTGTAGTGTACGTCAACCCGGGAGCTCAAACGATATGCAGTGGCACTTCCAATAATATTGTTTTAACGGGAAATATGCAAGGCATAAGTTATGGTTGGACCGTAAGTAACAACAACAACATTGTGGGAGCCATTGCGGGTTCGAACGATACCATTGCTCAATTATTGACCAATACTTCTACGGGTTTTCAACAGGTTACCTACACGGTGACGCCTTCGCTGAATGGTTGTATAGGAACCGGGGTGAATGTGATTGTGACGGTAAATCCAACGCCTGTGTTAACCCCTAACGTGGCGAACAACACGATATGCAGCGGTACAAGCACCAACATTGCTTTAAATTCCAACGTGCTCAACACCACTTATGCCTACACGGCGAATCCAATGGCCGGAGTGGTAGGGGCGGGCAGTGGTATTTCGAATCCAATAATTCAACAGTTGACGAATAATACGTTGAATCCAGCACAGGTAACCTATTTAATAACTCCTACGGCAAATGGTTGCAACGGCGCCGTGGTTTCAGTTACGGTTACCATTAACCCCGTGGCCACAGCGAATACAAGTCAAAATTCAGTGACGATTTGCAGCGGTCAAAATGTCAATGTTCAAATATCGAGCGCTTCGCCTGGCGCAACGTTCAATTGGACGGTGAGTACAAACCCGCAGTTAATCGGTCAGGCTGCTGGAAGCGGTTCGCTTATCAATCAACAGATTACGAATTCCACCTTTTTAGTGCAAAATTTTTATTACGTAATTACGCCTGTTTTTGGGGTTTGTCCTGGAATTCAAGACACCTTGCACGTAACAGTTAATCCACTTCCTCAGATTTTCCCCGGCGCCACGGTAAATACTTGTGCATCCACACCACCGTTTAACCTCACCGGATTTAGCCCTGCGGGTGGAACATGGTCGGGTATTGGAATAACCAATGGACAATTAGCCACTTTCAGTCCGGCAGTGTCAGGTGTAGGGGCTTTCACCTTGACGTATTCGTATACCAATCCAAACACGGGATGTACCAATACTGCTACGCGTACCGTCAACGTGAATCCGTTACCGGTACCCTTGTTCACGATGGATACGTTAAAATGTACCAATACTACGGTTGGTATAGTGAATAATTCCACAGGAGCAAGTACTTATGTATGGCATTTTGGAAATGGAGCTACTTCAACGCAGATGAATCCCATCTATCAGTATCCTGCAGGAGGTAATTACACGGTGTGGTTAATGGCGACGTCGCCACAAGGGTGTGTGGATTCCATTTCGCACAACATTCATATTGTTACCACCCCAACAGCTTCTTTCGTGCCGAATCCTAATTCAGGGTGTGGTCCGTTGAGTGTGAACTTTAATAATACTTCTACTGGGTACAGCATTACTTCGTATTTCTGGAATTTTGGGTTCCCGGCGAACGGTCCTTTTTCCAATGCACAAAACCCCGGTGCAGTTACCTTTCAACCCCCGTTGATTCAGGATACGAATTATGTTATTTCGCTTTCTGTAACCAACCTTTGCGGTACCTCGAATTATTTGGATACGATTTTAGTGCATCCGCTGCCCATTGCTTCCTTCGCTACCACCGTAAATACGGGATGTTCGCCCTTGCCTGTTGGTTTCCAAAACTTATCCTTGGGAAGTCCTACCAATTATATTTGGAATTTTGGCGATGGCTTCTTCAGTACTGCAGTGAATCCTACCCACACCTTTACGTACGGTCCGAACGATACGATTTTTAACATAGCTTTAATTGCCATCAATCCTTGTGGATCGGATACCGCCTATTTCCCAATTCATGTCTTCCCCAATACCGTAACGAGTTTCTTTAATACAAATCCTACGGTGGGATGCGCTCCGCTAAACGTACAATTCACCAATTTTTCTCAGGGAGGAAACCTCAATTATTTCTGGAGTTTTGGAAATGGTCAGGTCTCGAATCAAGCAAGTCCAAGTCATTTATACACTTCTTCCGGAACGTTTATAGCGCAACTCGTGGTAGATAACGGTTGTTCCTACGACACATCCAATATTCAAATTACGGTGTTACCGAAACCTCAAGTGGCATTTTCCATAGCGCAAGATACTTTATGTATGGGGCAAGCTTTTCAATTCACGAATTTATCGTCACAGCTATCAAGCTCGGTTTGGACATTCGGTGATGGGACGGGGTCTTCCCAATACAACCCCACGCATATTTACGGAAGTCCGGGCAATTTTACAGTGATGTTGGTGGGAACCTCCGCGGCAAATGGGTGTGTTGATACGGCTTACCGAACATTGACGTCAATTCCTAGTCCGGTGCTCAATTACGATACCCTGCTCTATGAAGGATGCGCCGCATTGGGTGTGAGTTTCAACGAGATATCAGGAACGGCTACTTCAGCAGTGTGGGATTATGGCGACGGAACCATTGGCATCGCGCCGAGCAGCAATCATTTATATACGAATGCAGGAACCTTTTTTCCACAAGTTGTAGCGCAGAATGCCTTCGGTTGCACGGATACGATGAATTTTACCGTGGTGGTGCACGATGTGCCAATCGCTGACTTCGATGTGCTTGATAAAACATCGTGCGACGTGCCCTTCCAAGTTACACCGGTGAACTTGAGCCAAGGTGCTTTGGTTTATAATTGGATCTTTGGTAATGGAAGCACGTCCAATCAGTTTGAGCCAACGGCTACCTATTCACAATCTGGAACATTTAATCTCGTGTTGATGGCTTATAATCAGTTCGGTTGTGGGGATACTACGGTTCAAAGCATCATTGTTTATCCGATTCCCACAGCTCAATTTGTTCCTGATACCACGATTGGTTGTGAGGATTTAACCATTGTGTTTACGAATAATTCTACCAATTCAAATGCATATTTATGGAGTTTTGGGGACGGCACCAGTATTCAGGCTCCCAACCCAGTCCATACGTATACGGAACCAGGATTTTATACTGTCTCGCTAATTGCCACCAATCCACAGGGTTGCATTGATACCTTAATTCAAAACAATCTTATTCATGTTTTACCAAGTCCACAGGCTGGGTTTACCGTATTCCCAACAACAATTTATACAGAAGATCCATTCATTTCCTTAACGAATACGGCACAGAATTACCAAACAGGAGCATATGATCTCGGTAATGGTTCTGTGTTAGATATTTACACACAGCAATTCAATTACGGAATTACGAATCCAGGACAATACACCTTGTCGCAAGTTGTATATAATAGTGCGGGATGTAGCGATACGGCTTATGCATATATTCAGCTTTTGGCAACGCCAACATTGTATGTACCGAATGCCTTTACACCCGACGCGGATGGTGAAAATGATTTTTGGATTCCGGTAGCTACGGCAATGTACTCGATCGAGGTGTCGGTATTTAACCGTTGGGGCGAGGAGGTTTATACGACGAAGGATTTAAGCAAACCATGGGATGGACGGTACAAGGGGAAAGATTGCCCAGTAGGCGTTTATTCTTGGAAGATTGTGGCACGGGATGTAAATCAGGAATTAATCATTCAAAGTGGGCACATCAGCCTTTTAAGGTAACTAAAACTGGTAGGCGTTGGTCAGTGTAAGAATCAGTAATAAACTTTCCAGTTGTGCATTTACACCATCTTTGAAATCAATCGTTACGTTTTGAGACGTTCCCTCGGAATTTGTGGAGATTAACTTGATGGATTGGGTGAAATCTTTCAGGGCTTTGAATTCCGGGATGAGTTCCAAAACACCTTCTTTCCATCCAAGATTGGATATTGAGGTTAATACTTCGGGATTACCCGATAAGACAAATGGGGTGTTCATAGGGGTTGCCGACATTTTGTGCTTGCCGAGGTAGATGGTTGAATCGTTTTTTGAAAAGAAATAAAAGCGTGAATGATTCAGGTATAAGAACTCATCGTCCAATCGAACATTTTCCCAAAGGAGTTCTCTGATTAAAGGTAACATATCGTCACGCTTCGTTTTTTTCGCAAAAGATAAAAGGAGATCAAATTGAGGTTCCACATACGAGGGTCCAGAATCATCATCGATAAACTTTGCACCATAGTAATTCATAGAAAAACCGGAAAGGGATTCAATGAGCTTTTTGAAGCGCTGGTATTTTTTCGGGACAAAACTTCCTCGATTAAGGAAAGTGGTTATATGAAAGCATTTTTTACCTTTTGCCGCATTAAGCGCCACGACTTTTCCCGTGGTTCTATAATGAATAGAAAGTTGGTTTTTAAGCAGGTTTAGGCCGTAAGAATTGGTAATATGTTCTTTGAGCATCAGTTGATATTGAATGGGATGGTTTGATAACGGTTTAGAACACCAAGGCGTTTGTCTAATAGATTTTAGAATAACTTCGTAATTGCTCTCCGAGACATTAAGAATCCAAAAGTACTTTTGGTCTTTTATGAAACCTAAATGAGGCTTATAGGGATGCTGCACTGGAAGATAGTTGCCGGATACTAACCAAATAAAATCGTTTTGATAAGGTATTTTGAATAAGGATATATCTCCGTTAAAATCTAAGGGAAGTTGTTTTTTGGAACTGTCTTGCGCCAGATTTTGCCAGTACTCCGAAATAACTTTTAATATTCTTGGATCCTTGTTATTGAAGGCAAATTCAAATAAGAGCGATTTTGTGATTTCGTGCGTGTTGATATGAATAATACCCACGGTGTTGTTTGGAGCTCGTATGGTTCGTACGGAACTTTCCGTTGCAATCTTGCTCGTAAAAAGGTAGACCCCAATCCAAATTAAAAAAATCGCGATTACTGCAAGAATACGCTGCGTTAATTTTAACCAATTCATGATGACAAATGTAGGAAAAGGGATTTGATTACCTTTGTAAATGCGATGGTTCGTACGAGGGTTAATGCGTTTATTCGGTTGGAAGATTGATCTATCGGTTCCTCAAGGGATAAAAAAAGCCGTTGTGGTAATGGCTCCCCATACCTCCAATTGGGATTTTGTCATTGGACGTATTGCTTTTTATTTAATGAGAATACCTGGGAAATTTTTAATAAAAAAGGAACTGTTCTTTTTTCCCTTAGGATGGATATTGCGAAGTTTGGGTGCCTTGCCCGTTGATCGTAAGAAAAAGAATCACCTGGTTTCTCAAGCAGTTGAATTATTCAAACATTCGGACAATTTGTATTTGGTATTTACCCCCGAAGGTACACGTGCAGCAAACCCTCATTGGAAAAAAGGATTTTATTACATTGCCTTGGAGGCCAAGGTACCCATTGTGTTAGCATTCATCGATTATTCGAAGAAAATCGGAGGGTTTCACGGGGTATTTGAATCCACCGGAAATGCCAATGAAGATATTAAAAATATTAAAAAAGAACTGTTACCTTATGAAGCAAAATACCCCAAACAGGGAATTATTTTTTAATTTCCCCGGTATTTTTGTCGTATCCGTAGGGGCAATGTTTGCAATTGCTTTTACAACAATAGCCTCTTCTCAAATGATAGGCCTCCGTGAATATGATAAATCCTTCTTCACTCAGGTAATAATCATTTTCTGAAAGTTTTGATCTTTGACCAAAATCCGAGAAATCCATGTTAAATGCTTCTTGTTTGCCTTCCATTAAAAATAGTAAAATTGAGAAGATTCCACCCTTAAACAACGGTGTTCAACAATTGTTTATTTTAAGGGATGATTTAATTCATCCAATAATTTCAGGAAACAAGTGGAGGAAGTTAAAGCAGATTATTGAACGGGTAAAAAAGGAAAAAATTTCGGGAATACAAACCTACGGTGGGGCTTATTCCAACCATTTGTTGGCTGTTGCTTGGGTTGCTAAATTATTTCAAATTCCATGTATTTTGAAGGTGCGAGGCGAGGAATTGAACCCCAATTCGAATGAGGTGTTGCGTCGGTGCCAGGATGATTTTGTCCAAATGGTTTTCTTACGTCGGGAGAAATACCGTCAAGAAAAAACCACTTATGGGATGTTGGATAATGGATATTTCAGTATTCCTGAGGGTGGGGCTTGCAAAGAGGGTATTGAAGGGGTTATGGAAATCGGGCCAAGCTTGATGAATTTTGATGTCATTGCCGTGGCTCAGGGAACGACAACCACCAGTTTAGGAATATTGCTCAGTACCCCACCAAGTACCATTCTTTGGGTATTTCCCGTATTAAAAGGGTATTCTTCGCTTGAGGAAATGGAGGCATTGGCGAACAAGTGGGGATATCACGAACAATTTAAACAGCAAAAACACCGAATTCAATTATTTTCAGATTACCATTTCGGCGGTTATGGGAAAGGAATTAATGCACTTAATCGTTGCTTAAGTACGTACGATGAAAAAGGCGAAATACCTCTTGATTCTGTTTACACAGGCAAGGCATTTTACGGTTTTTTACAAGAGTCCGGTAAAATGTTACGAAAACGGAAGATGATTTTTATCCATACCGGTGGGTATGTAATAAATCGACTATCCTAATTTTGTTTTTTTCTTGGAATAGAGATGGGTCGACTTAAAGAAAACTTCCACCGATCCAAGGCCTTTGTTTGCAGTACTTAATTTTGAAACGCATACATCGGCGGCAATACCGAACCTAAAATTAGATGCTTTGTAATTTAAATTCAAGGTAACCGCATCATTCCAACGGTAGAAAACCCCATAGTTCATGGTTTTTGTTTTTAAGATATTCGTAATGTCTGAACCATTCATTAAAATATTCTCAAACATCACCCCAAAAATTACGTTGCTATTTGGTCCATTCTTGAAGGCCATGAATTGCGGTTGAATACGCAAGTCTTTTCGGTTTGCAGTTAAGTCAACTCCGCCGTTAATTACCAATTGCCCGTACATTCTTCCACCTGTTTCTGTGAAACTAAACTTAGGTTTATTAACGTGATTAAAGGCTAAACCACCAAAAAACCTGGACTTATTACGAGTGGTATACTGATAAAGCATTCCAGAATTTACATTGAATGATGCGTTCGAATTTCTGCTTAAGTTGCTATTGATATAGATTGGATCATTTACTTTCCCGTTATAATTCCAGCCAGTCCAGTTCGATTCCCATGAAGGCATGGTTGGGTCATAAGAAAAAAGCACCATACCTGCGGTAGCGCCTACCGTTAATTTTGCGAATTGGTCTAATTGAATGGAATAGTTAATTGGTAAGTTTACTTCGGTTTGCATCATTTTACTTTCCCCCATAGCCTCGTTAATAGCCGTTAAACCTACACCGAAATGGTTTTTACTCATGGGGCCATCCGATATTTTAAACTCGGCCACCAAGGTGTTCGTGCGAATTTTTGTTCCTGTCATTGGAAGGTTTTGCATTTTAAACCCTGTACAGAATCCAAAATCTTCGTAGCCAGTGGCAATAGTGGCAGGATTAAACAACCCTGGTGTTTGATAAAACAAACTTGAGTTGTGCGCATATTGCGCTGAGGCATATCCAGAAATCGAAACTAATACTATTACGAGTAAAATTTTTGACATACACTTATATTATTTATACAACATCACATTACCATTCAAGGATCCCGTGAATCCACTAATTAATCGATATTCGAGTCGGTAGGGGAAGTTCCCCACATTCAGTGGCTTATTGTGGAAGGTACCGTCCCAACCTTCTTGAGGGTCGGTAGTACGAAAGATAAGTTGACCATAGCGGTTAAAAATTTGAAAATTCATAGAAGCTATCGCACCTCCATCACCGTTGAAACCGTTCTTGTAATTGAAGTCTTTATCAACGTTGGTAACCACGCGTAGCACGTCATTCACACCGTCTCCGTTGGGAGAGAATGCATCAGGAACCGAAATGATTACAGAATCACGAAAACGTACATTTACAAAAACCGTATCTGAAGCTATGCACCCTTGGGGTGAAATGTTATTTAATATGTAGTACGAGTCATAGAATGGGGTAACAATCACGGTGTCACAAACTCCTGCAACATCACCGAAACAAAAAACATCATTTCCTCCATTTGGAGTTTGCCAAACTAAGGAATCACCAGCTGCATAACCGCTTGCAACAATAACCGCTCCCGAAGTGATTTGACCTGTTGGCCACATTCCACCATACATAGAAATTAATGTGTCAGGAATAGGAACACCTCCAATCGTATCGAGCAAGGTAATACTTATATTAGGTACGGCACCTACGGTTATCTGTTGGCTCGCAGAACTCGTTGCCCCGCTCGCATCGGTTACGGTTAATAACAGGGTATACGTTCCAGCGGTTGAGAAACAAATCTGGCCGGGTTTCATACCACTGTAAAAGGAAGGGGTTCCGCTTGGAAAGGACCAACTGCTTGACACCACATCGTTCGAAGAATTGTTCTCGATCGTAATACAGTCACCTTCACAAATTACGTTGTCTGAAACGGTAAAACTAGCGGTTGGTTGAGCTAATCCGATGAAAAGCATGGAAAAAACAGAGAAAAGTACTACATATTTCATAGAGAAATCTGATTAAAGTTGTACGAAGATAATAAAAAGAAAATGAATCGTAGCAATTCACTCAATTTTCAGTAATTCTAAAATTTCATTCGCCGCATCCAAATCGTGCACTCTTAAAAAAGTGGCATTCTTTAAAATGGCATACGTATTAAGAATGGTGGTTCCGTTGAGCGATTTTTCCACTGAGGTGTTCAGTTTTTTATGAATCATTGATTTTCTGGAAAATCCATAAAGTAATGGAAAGCCTAATAGTTCGAACATTGAAATATCCCGCACCAATTGAAAGTTCTCCTCTATGGATTTCGAAAAACCGAAACCAAGGTCCACTATAATATCCTTTACCCCAGCTGCTTTGATGCGATGTAATTGAATGGATAATTCAAGAATTACTTCCGAAGTGATTTCTTTGTATTCTGTAGGTTCATGAAGGTTGTTGGAAGGTCCTCTCGAATGCACCAACACATAAGGGGCATTAAATTGAGCGCAAACCTCATAGATTTTTGGATGATTTCTGCCACCTTCCACGTCGTTGATAAGGTCTGCTCCCTTGGATAAGGCATATTGAGCAACCTCAGGAAGGCTGGTGTCAATGGAAATGTACAACTCAGGAAATTTACGCTTAATCAAATCGATGCACGGATCTAAGCGGTTAATCTGCTCTTCAGCGTTAATGGATACGTAGCCAGGACGGGTAGAATGGGCACCTAAATCCACAATACGCACCCCTAAGTCCATGCATTTTTGAGCAATCTTTTCCAATTCATCGAGATTCTTTACGCGACTTTGGGGGTGAAAGGAGTCAGGAGTAGCGTTGATGACGGCCATAATCATCGGACCATCAAGCGAAAGCAATTTATTACGCAAACGAAGCGTTTGGTTTGAACGGAAATGCTTAATTTCAACGCCGAAAAGATTGAAAACACCCATGTCAGATACCTTAGTTGCTTTTACAAATATAACGTCTTTGTGCAAGGAAATTTATATCAATAAATCCAAAGACTATGGTACGGCATGGAGAATTCTAAGGCCTGTAGGGATCGCCGACCAACTGTACATAAAAGCCAACAGAATTAGGACGATTCAGGAGAACGGTTCCAACCTCGTAGCAGAGGGTATTGAAGGCGAGTTTATGGCGATCGTGAACTATTGTATAATTGGACTTATTCAATTAAACGCCACTCCTGACCTGCCGTTAGATTTGCGCCTGGAACAATCGGATAGTTTATACGACACCTATATGAATGAGGCCACAGCACTGATGGTGAAAAAAAACCACGATTACGGAGAAGCCTGGAGATCGATGCAGGTTGAGTCGCTCACGGACCTGATCCTGATGAAAATATACCGCATCAAACAAATAATTGCCAATAGCGGCAAAACCATAGCCTCGGAAGGTATCGATTCGAATTATTATGACATGCTCAACTATTCCGTATTTGCCTTAATTCATTTAGGTGTTAAATAACTGTTAGCTCCTTCAATATTTTTTTTCTGAGTTTTACTTTTGGAAAAAACAATTTTTATGACAGCATTAAAAAAATTCGGTCCTTGGTCCATTAGAATGTTAATTTCCAGCGTTTTTTTCCTTTCAGCGATTGCCAAATTGTATCCGAAACCTTCGTATGCATTAACGTATTTTGAGGTGCATCAATTGGAACCCATGGGTATTTCCTTGGAGTTTGCTGGATATTTATCGCGTATTTTAATCGGGGTAGAATTTGCTATTGGAATCCTCCTCCTGATGCCGTTTTTTGTACGTAAAGTGATTATCCCTATCACGATCGGGATGTTGGTCGTATTCATTGGCGAGCTTTTATACGAAATACTCTCCTCAGGAAATCAAGGAAATTGCGGCTGCTTCGGAACCTTAATTGAAATGACCCCCCTTGAGGCGATCATCAAAAATGCACTTTCTGTAGGGCTTTTAATTGCTTTTTACTTTTTGGATACGACCAAAGAAAAGATTTCTTGGGACTTAAAATCACGGGCTTATTTTTCGGGTATTTTAAACGTCTTGATTTTTTCGGTGTTCGCTATTTTCTTAATTGCCCCAATTCGTAGAGAAACATCCAATAATACCGTGCTTATTCCGAGTAATACGAAGCTGGATACCTTGCAACAATCGGCTATCGACACGAGTAGCCTGGTACAGG
>RFQF01000043.1 GCA_009925805.1 Flavobacteriia bacterium
GTAACCCACGAGGAGGTCAGTTCTGAAGACTTAGGAGGGGCAAAAACCCATGCGGAGCGAAGCGGAGTCAACCATTTTGTTGCAGGTAACGATGTGGAATGTTTGAAACGCGTGAGAACGTTATTGACCTACCTTCCACAAAATGCCTATGAGGATGCTCCGCTAACCTCGGTTTTTGAGTTCAGTCAAGAAAAGATTTCAAGAATTGACCATGTTCTGCCGGCAAAAAATGGGTTGCCGTATGATTGTCGAAGAATTATTGAATGTTTGGTGGATGATGCTTCGTTTCTAGAAGTGCAGGAGGATTATGCCAAAAATATCGTTATTGGTTTCGCTCGAATGGAAGGCCGCTCGTTGGGAATTGTTGCTAACCAACCCGCGGAATTAGCTGGGGTATTGGACATCAATGCTTCGCGAAAAGGGGCTCGATTTGTAAGATTTTGTGATTCCTTCAACATTCCACTCCTGATTCTTGAAGACGTTCCTGGATTTTTGCCGGGTACCGATCAAGAGTGGAATGGAATAATTACGCATGGTGCTAAATTGTTGTATGCTTTTGCAGAAGCAACGGTTCCAAGGATAACCGTAATTACGCGTAAGGCCTATGGGGGCGCTTATTGCGTAATGAACTCGAAGTCGTTAGGGGCAGATTTAAGTTTTGCCTGGCCCAATGCGGAAATTGCGGTTATGGGTGCTAAAGGGGCTGCTGAGATAATTTTTAGACGAGAAATTTCAGAGGCAGAAGATTCGGAACAACAGTGGCGCGAAAAAGAATTTGAATACGCGGAAACTTTTGCCAACCCTTACCGGGCCGCTGAACGCGGAATAGTGGACGATGTTATCTTTCCCAAGGAAACCCGTCAGCGCCTTATTCATGGATTCAAAATGTTAGAAAAAAAAGCAGAAAATTTACCACAAAAGAAACATGGTAATATTCCCCTATAAGTGTATTCAATGAAAAATTTAATCGCCGGTTTTACAAATCAATTAGAGGAAGCTTTACTTATTGCCTCTAAACAAAAGTTCAAGCAACCCAATCGCCCTATGCATAATATGGTGATTTGCGGACTTGGTGGTTCGGGCATAGGGGCCAAAATTGTAAGTAATTGGGTGTTCGATGAGCTGAATATTCCGGTGACCTTGGTTAATGAATATGCCATTCCAGCCTTTGTAAATGAACATTCCCTGGTGATTGCATCCTCGTATTCAGGAGATACGGAAGAAACATTAATGGCTGTTCAAGAAGCGCAAGTGCGCGGAGCGTTTATTGTAGGAATTACGAGCGGAGGAAAACTGCAGGAATTTTGCCTAACCCATCGCCACGATTGCGTTCTTGTGCCCGGCGGAAACCCTCCACGTACCGCCGTTGCCTATTCGATTGTTCAATTAGTGAATTATTTCCAAGCATTAGGGTTCATTTCGGCTAACAGCCTAAGGCAGATTGAACAAAGCATCGGTTTATTGAATGAGCAGCAGTCGTTTATTCAAGAAAAATCAATGGAACTAGCTTCTTTTTTGTTTGGAAAGGTGGGCGTTTTGTACGGGGAAACTAAATACGAAGGCGTGATTGTTCGTGCAAAGCAGCAATTCAATGAAAATTCCAAGTTTTTGTGCTGGTACCATGTAATACCAGAAATGAACCACAATGAGCTTGTTGGTTGGGGAGGAGGCGATGAACGCTTTGCCCCAGTTTTTTTTACAGCTTCGGACATTCAACCCAGAAATCAACGAAGGCTTGAAATCACCATGGATGCGATCCATCAAAAATCAAAGGCTGTTTTCATAGTTCACGCGGAGGGAAATTCGCTTATTGAACGCTCCTTGTATTTGATTCATCTCGTAGATTGGGCTTCCTATTTTTTGTGTGAAAAAAATGATGCAGATATCATGGACATAAAAATTATTGATTACCTCAAAAATGAATTGGGTAAAATCACATGAACCAACCAACCGTAACACTGCACGACTTAGGATGCATTGCCTATAAAACAGCATGGGACTTTCAAGAACGTTTGTTTAATGACCTAATTATTGAAAAACGCAACGGAAATACCCGGGCGATGAATCACTTGATATTGTGTGAACATCCGCATGTTTTTACGCTCGGAAAAAGTGGGAATCCTTCCAATTTATTGGCGGATGAATCGGCCCTAAACCTGTTGGATGCCGAATTTTATCAAATAAATCGAGGGGGAGATATCACCTACCACGGTCCAGGACAATTGGTGGTTTATCCTGTTTTTGATTTGGAACAGTTTTTCTCAGATATTCATAAATATATGCGGTATTTGGAAGAGTCTGTGATTAGGGTATTAGCCAACTACGGGTTAGAAGGCGAACGCATAGCAGGCCTTACCGGGGTTTGGATGGTAGAAGATGCCCCTCGTAAGATCGCCGCTTTTGGAGTTAAATGTTCTCGTTGGGTTACCATGCACGGAATAGGTTTCAATGTGAATACGGATTTGTCGTATTTTGATCAAATTATTCCTTGCGGAATCGATGATAAACAAGTAACCTCGGTTTCAAGAGAATTAGGACATGAGGTAACTATGCAAGAAATTAAAATGGATTTTCTACGGGAATTCCAAGCGTTATTCGAATTTGAACTAATGAATGTTTGATGAGAGCAAAAGATTTAATTCCGAAGGTTGAAGGTGTTTATTTAGCTGTTCTTATGGAGCAAGAGACATCAGAATTTGCGGTTTATCTGATCAATGATAAACAGGATATTATGGAGGGGATAATTGTTACGAGTGTGGGTTTTGGAGAGAAACCCACAACGGGAGAAGCGCTGAAAACGGCGACGCTTCGGCATTCTTTGGAGGTGCTTTTGCCGGGAGAATATGCAAAAATAGAATGGATTGTACCCGAAGTTTTTGGGTTGTATAATGAATATTGGGTGAGTTTTTGGATTGATGAGGTTTTGTATGACAAAAAGTTCACTTTTTTACCTGATTCAATAAGGGTTTCAGAGCTGCAGGAATTATCCAGGTTTGGAAAAAAAGGATTAATTCTGAGTTAATTAAGTGCCAAAAAAAAGGCGACCGTAAGGTCGCCTTGATATAACGTTATTGACACTTATTGTTTGTCATAGATAGCTACGCATGTTCCAGATCCACCGATTACGGGGGTTGTGTTATTGTAGGTGTACGTAATTTGTATTTGAGTTCCACTGGCATTCATTGCCCCTGTACCCGAGAAATCAATGTTACCGAGTTGAATGTTGATGGTTTGTTGGGGAATGGTTACCGCTGCTCCGTTAATCGTTCCAGTAGCGGTACCACCTACCAAATTGAAGAAATTGCCAATGTTAATGTCTGCAGCCGTGGCACCCGCAGAAATTGTTGGGCTTCCGGAAACTGGAAATTTAGTTGCGCTGCATGTGGACGTTAAACCCCAAGTTGGTCCGGTCCAATTTTCCGCTCCTATTACTACGTTTACGGTGCGTTGTGCTGTGGAAGTACCGTTGGAGTTACTCGCAGCGTAATTCACTGAATACGTTCCTACAGTTGTTGTGTCTACTTGGTTATTCGTAGTTACTGGAACGGAAGAACCATCTTTGTTGGTGGCCGTGGCCCCTGCGTCGGTATAGGAACTTCCTACATTGATGGTAACGGAAGTTTGTCCGTTAAGTTTAATGATTGGCTTGTACAAACAAGAACCATCGTCTTTTTTGGCTTTACTGTTAAAGTTAACAGCGCCATTATCGGTACATCCCTTTTTTTTACAAGCAGTAAATGTAAGGGCACCAAGTCCAATACTCAAAATAATCAGTGTTTGTTTCATCGGTTAAATTTTGCTCTAAGTTAGGAATATTTCATGAAAATTATTCTTCCGTTGCTTCTTTTTTTGTGCCATCCAGGGCTATTCTTATACGTTGCTCTAACTCTTCGCATAATTCAGGATTGTCGGACAGCAAGGATTTAATGGAATCCCTACCTTGACCTAGGCGGGTTTCACCGTAGGAAAACCAAGACCCACTTTTTTTGAGAATGTTCAATTCCACTCCTAAATCGATAATTTCTCCGATCTTAGAAATCCCTTCTCCGTAAAGAATATCGAACTCGGCTTTTCGAAACGGCGGAGCTACTTTATTTTTGACCACTTTCACTTTTACGCGGTTTCCAATAATCTCCTCTCCGTCCTTTAATTGCGTAGCTTTTCTTATATCCAATCTTAATGAAGCGTAAAATTTTAAAGCATTTCCTCCGGTGGTGGTTTCTGGATTTCCAAACATAACCCCGATTTTATCGCGCAATTGATTGATGAAAATGCAACAGCAGCCCGCTTTATTGATGGAGGAGGTTAATTTTCTTAACGCTTTCGACATTAACCGAGCCTGCAATCCCATTTGCGAATCTCCCATTTCTCCTTCGATTTCAGCCTTGGGTGTTAAGGCAGCTACCGAGTCAATAATGATCAAATCGATCGCTCCGGAACGAATCAAGTTATCGGCAATTTCGAGCGCCTGTTCTCCATTGTCAGGTTGTGAAACCAATAAATTGGCTACGTCAACACCTAGTTTTTCGGCATAAAATTGATCGAAAGCATGCTCAGCATCGATGAAGGCAGCAATTCCTCCTTGTTTTTGAATTTCTGCGATTGCATGAATGGCCAATGTCGTTTTTCCGGAAGATTCTGGACCATAAATTTCAACGATTCTTCCTTTCGGATAACCGTTTACCCCAAGAGCGATATCTAAGGTTAATGATCCGCTTGGGATAGCGTCCACTTTTTCAATCGGACTGTCGCCCAGTTTCATCACCGCTCCCTTACCGAAGGTTTTATCCAATTTTTCCATGGTTAATTGGAGGGCTTTTAATTTTTCGTTTTGAACATCTTTTGTTGCCATAGGGTTTATTTTTTTTACAAAGGTTTAAAGGCTAAACGTAAACTAAGTACGTTTATGCTTTGATGTCGAAAAATTGAATGATTTCTTCTGCGTGATTTTTCGTGTTGGGTTTTTCTAGTAGGCCTACAAGCTCGCCTTCCTCATTGAAAAGAAAGGATTTTCGGTGAATACCATCGTAAGTTTTACCCATGAATTTTTTTTCTCCCCACACGCCGAAGGCTTGTATCACTTCTTTTTCAGGGTCGGATAGTAATGTGAAATTCAGTTGGTGTTTAGTTGCAAATTTCTTGTGGGAAGCTACTGTGTCCGCACTAATTCCCACCACCTGTATTTCATGGTTTAGTAACAACTCCTCCTGGTCACGTATACTGCAGGCCTGGGCGGTACATCCAGGGGTATCATCTTTAGGGTAAAAGTAAATAGCCAGTTTTTTACCTACGAATTGTGATAATTCTATCGATTCACCTTCTTGATTTTTTAATACCGCCGAGGGTAATTTGTCGCCTATTTTAAGCATATCGGTTGGTTAATATTTAAACAAATATAACGATTAATTAAACAACATGACATTTCGTTCAACATTTAATTAATAACCTGAATTTTCTGCATCAACTAACGGAGAAAGGTCATTGTAAAGTTGTTCTAGTTTCCCTTTTTTCGCTTGCAATGATTGATATTTCGCGGTCTCTTTATTTTTATCCAGTTGTTGAATTTCTTCCTCAATTCCCGCTTGTTCTGACTGAAGTATTTCTAAGAATCGCTCGACAATCATGTCAAAATACCAACCCGTTTGCTGATTTCCATGGGTTTTACTGTAATTCAAAATTGCAGCACTATTGCTCATCGAGGCGCTTCCCATACGAATAACGTGGTAGGCATATGCTAATAAGGCGCGTAAGCGATTGTAGTCTTTCATTTCACCGCTTAGGATTATTTGCTCGATCAAGGGCAAGTCTTGAGCGCTTCCATATTCGCCCATAATTTCCGCTGATCCCACCTTGATTTCGGCCTCTTTGGAATGGATAAACTCTCGCGCAACACTTAAGGCCTCCACCGTATCGATTTCTTTTAAAACAGTTAACGCAGCCCCCATTACGGATAACGAACTGTCACGAAGTAATACCCCGCGTACCGTTTTTAATGCATCTCCTTTGTCTAAAGTCGATAGTAACTCGACCGCATTTTTGCGCACCATAGGCTTCTTATCTTTTTGTAAAATATCCAATATTGCTTTTTTAAACCCGGGTTTTTCACCAATATTCTCTATGTTTTTCATGTAACTCAATGCCGAAGCGCGAATTCCCCAAAAAGAGGCATGGGAGGCTTCCACCAAGAGGGTAACTTTATCCGCATAATCGGAATTTGCGATTCGTTTGAGCGCCGCAGCCTTGGAACGGTATCGTTCGGCATTATAGTATTGATGCACTAATTGCTCGATCGGTTTTTCCTCGTACACTTTTGCTAATAGTACTTGTTGGTCATCTAAATGCAGGTTGTAGATTTTTCCCGTGAAGGGGAAACTAAATTCCTGATCCGTTGCTTCGATTACAATAGGATAAATATGTTTGCCTTCCCCATCCCATAACGCCACATCCACCGGGATTTTAAAATTACCAAAGGATTGCGCTTGTTTCACTTTCAACGTTACTAGTTGGTTATCAACGTCAATTACTTGCTCTGTAAATAACACGGGGTGACCTTTCGATAAAAACCACTGATTAAAAAACCAATTCAAATCCTCTCCGCTAACCTCTTCCATGGCCAAACGTAAATCGTGAACTTCCGCGGACTTGTAGGAATTAACGGTTAAATATCGATTGAGACCTGCAAAAAAAGCTTCATCTCCCAGGTATTTGCGTAGCATGTGAAGAATTCTACCCCCTTTGTTATATGAGTGGTTATCAAACATGTCCTCCCTGTCTTCATATTCAAATCGAATGAGGTTTTTATAGTTGTTTCCCGAATAGTATCCATCGGCTTCATCTTCCGCTTGATAGTCTGCTTCGTCTCGACCATATTCATATTCGTCCCATAAGTATTGAGAATAATTAGCAAACGACTCATTTAATGGAAGATTCGACCAAGATTCGCAGGTTACCAAATCCCCAAACCAATGGTGGAACAGTTCATGCGCTATGGTTGATTCATCGTTTCCATCGATGAGTTCTTTTTTCGATTTATAGACAAAGTCTCCAAAAACAACCGCTCCAGAATTCTCCATAGCACCCGAAACATATTCGCGAACCACGATTTGAGCATATTTATCCCAAGGAAATTCAACGCCTAATTTTTCGGAAAAGAACTTGATCATTTTAGGGGTTTTTCCAAAGATGGCCCTAGCGTCTTTTTCGTATTCGGGCTCAACATAGTAGTCAACCTCAATCTTTTTTCCGTCCTTGCGCGTGTAAGAATCTTTCACCACCTTGAATTCTCCAACGGCCAGCATAAATAAATAGGGAGCATGGGGCAAATCTTGTTTCCAATGGTCCGTTCGCATTCCTTCTGCATTTTTCTTTGAGCTAATCAAACGACCATTAGACAAGGTGGTATATTTATCCTCTACGGTAAGGATAACTTCTTGGGTACTTTTGGAATTGGGGGCATCCAAAGTTGGAAACCAAACGGAATTAGATTCTGTCTCTCCTTGAGTCCATATTTGCGGCATAACGCCTTCTTTTTCCCCGGTAGGATTAACAAAGAATAATCCTTTATCTGAAGTTATAGCTGCGCCTCCTCCCGTCTCGCGCTCCTCCGGTTTCGCAATGTATTCAATAGCGAGTGTGTATTTTTCGTCTTTCTTATACGTTCTGCCTAAATGAACCGTTAGATGTTCATTATCAGGATAATCATACGACAATTCCTCGTTATTAAGGGTTACCTGGATAATCTCCATTCCTTTAGCGTCAAGCACTACACTGTCCGAAGGATAAAAATGCGGTTTTAACGTTAAATAGGCCTTGCCCATCATTTGCGATTCTTCCCAATTAAAACTGGCTTCAATTTTAGTATGCACCAGATCCATGTATTTTCTTCTAGATGGTTGATAGGGAGTTGATGCTCCGAAATCCTCAAAGGATTCCCAATCTCCAAAATCCGTAAGCGAATCACTCCCGTATATTTCCTCATCGCCAGATCCCTCCTCAACAATTTCCATCGCTTCGGCGTTATTTTCAGATTTCGAAAGTCCACAAGAACCCATCATCAATAAAAGGCTCAAGGTAAAAAAGTACATTTTCATGGTAAGATAAATTTTTCACAAAACTGCCTATTTATTTTACACGATGATGTAGTTTTGCTCGTTTTTCTTAAATATATTTTCGAATTTATTTCATATGCAGTTATTCAACGATTATTCTTTTGAAAGTAAAAGGGCAATTCTTCGAGTGGATTTCAATGTTCCCATAGATAAAGAATCCTTGGAAATTCAAGACGATAAACGCATCCAAGCAGCCCTTCCAACCATAAAATTTATTTTGAATGGCGGAGGTTCCGTAGTGTTATTGTCGCATTTTGGTCGCCCTAAAAATGGCCCAGACCCCAGAGCCTCCTTACGGATTGTTTTGAATCGATTAACCGCCCTACTCGATCGTCCGGTACATTTTGCCGAAACCTTGGAAGAGGCAAATAACGCCGTTCAGGGATTGCAATCAGGGGAAGTCCTCTTGGTAGAAAATGTACGTTTTTTTCCCGGCGAGACGGAAGGAAGCATAGAGTTAGCCCAAAATTTCGCGCGATTGGGGGATTGTTACATTAACGATGCCTTCGGTTCCGCGCACAGAGCCCATGCGAGCACCACCCAGTTGGCCTCTTTTTTTCCTAAGGATAAAATGATGGGACTCCTAATGCAAGAGGAGACACGCAACGCGCAGCACATTCTCTCAAACCCCAAGCGTCCGTTCACTGCGATTCTTGGTGGCGCCAAGGTTTCCGATAAAATAATGATCATTGAAAATTTATTAACCATTGCGTCAGACATTGTCATTGGAGGAGGCATGGCCTATACTTTTTCTAAGGCCTTGGGAGGTGCGATCGGAAATTCTTTGGTAGAAGATGAACGATTAGCATCGGTAAAACAGATCCTTGATAAAGCAAAAACCCTTGAGGTAAAGATCCATCTACCGGAGGATACCGTTGCGGCCGTTGGTTTTTCAGCGGATGCTAAAAATGAGGTGTTTCCTACATTCGCCATACCGGACACCTGGATGGGCCTGGATATTGGTCCCAAGGCGCGCGAACAATTCACTGAAGTAATTCTTCAAAGCAACACCATCTTGTGGAACGGGCCAATGGGGGTGTTTGAATGGGATGCTTTTTCGCAGGGTACAAAGCATATCGCTCATGCCGTTGCAGAAGCAACTAAACTGGGGGCTTTTTCTTTGATCGGCGGTGGAGACAGTGCTGCGGCGGTTTCAAAATTCAACTTATCCGATCAGGTCAGTTATGTAAGCACTGGAGGGGGAGCGCTGTTGGAGCTGTTTGAGGGCAAAGAGCTTCCGGGAATTAAAGCACTCAGATAATACCCAGAAAAAGTTCTATCAAACGTGAAGAATATCCCATTTCGTTGTCGTACCAACCCACGATCCGGTTTAATCGCCCGGAAACCAAGGTAAGTTCGGGGTCAAAAAGGCAGCTATAGGTTGAACCAATAACATCGCAGGACACAATTGGATCGTAGCTGATTCCAAGAATTCCCTTCAAATCCGAAGAAGAAGCCCGCACCATCGCTTCATTAATTTCGCTGACGCTTAATGCTTTTTTTGTTACGAGGGTCAGCTCCGTCATGGAACCATTTATTACCGGAACCCGAACACCGGAGCCAGTAAATTTGCCTTCTAAATGAGGAAAAATTCGAGTAATTGCTTTTGCTGCTCCCGTTGTAGTTGGAATAATCGAATGTGTTGCTGCCCGGGCGCGACGTAAATCTTTGTGAGGAGCGTCTTGAAGCCGTTGATCCGAAGTATAACTGTGCACTGTGGAGAGGTGACCAAATTCAATTTCGGTTAAGGACTCCATCACCTTTAACATGGGTGCAGCATTGTTGGTGGTGCAGGAGGCATTCGAAAAGATTGGCCCTAATGAATTAAAATTAAAACGACTAACCCCTAAAACGATCATCGGAATATCCGCCTCACTTGGAGCAGATATGATCACATTTTTCACCCCATGCTGAAGATGTCCGCTTGCTTTTTCATGGGTTAGAAATTTACCCGAAGACTCTAAAACCTTGGTGACGCCATAGTTATTCCAAGGTATTTCTTCAGGACTTGCGTGCTGGGTGAAAATTATTTTCTTACCGTTAGAAAAAAGCAACACATTATCCTCAATTACAAATTCCAAAGGTAAGGTGCCCTGACTTGAATCATATTTTAGCAGATGGGCTAATTCTCGGATGGGCGCCAAGTCGTTCACAACCGCTACCTGAATATCAGTTCGTGACAAAGAGAGGCGAGTGAAACACCTGCCAATTCTGCCAAAACCGTTAATTCCAAGGGTTACCATATTTTTTCAGCAAAGGTACAATGAGCCCAAAGAATAAAGACTATTTTCAATGTACAACAAACACAAATCCGTGTTTTTCAACCTTGGTCCCTCCACTAAAAGTAGCATTGATTTTATAGAAATAATTTCCTTCATCGACTAATTTACCCTCCGTGGTTTTACCATCCCATGTTCCTGCGGGGTTGGTAAAAGAGTAGATCACATTTCCCCACCGATTTAATATGATACATTCAAATTCTGTAATATCTTGGGTTTCACTGATGCCAAATAGTTCATTGCCGTTCAAGGAACTTAATGAAATAATATTTGGAACTTCAAAATCGCATTGTTTGATCGTGATGATCGAGGTGTCGCTCGAAGTATGACACACATTGGAAGCAGTAACGTAATATTGACCTGCAGCGGAAACCACGATAAAGTTATCCGTAGAACCGGTATTCCATAGCAATTGAATGGGTAAATTATAACCGGATTGTTGTGTACCCGAATTAATGGAGGCAGCAACGAGATCGATTACATTTCCTTTACATATGGCACTGTCCAAAATATCCACGTATACATAAGGCGGAAATTCAATTTGTGCATGTATGACCGTACCGCAGGCATTGTCGGTAAATACAATCGAATAGATGCCTGGGGTTGAAGTTGTAACGATCGGGTTTTCTACATTAGAATTCGAAAAATGAATGGCCGTATCCGCCGCAGACCAAGAACCACCTGAATAGGATTGGGTGTTGGAAACTTGCAAAAATAAATTACATGCTACGGTATCTGTAAATATATGCGGTACAGGTAGAACCTCAAGGGTTACGGTGGTATCATAATGACATCCGAAATTATCGGTTATATTGTAGGTGTAATGATTCGTTCCCGGTGTCGAGGGTTGAACAACGAGTGCCGTATCGTTTTGACCTGAAATAATGGTGGGATCATTGCTCCAAAAATCATTCACTACCGTATTTTGGTAGCCCTCTTGGTCGGGATATAAGCTTTGGTTAAAATAAATTCCCCATTGGAAGATATATCCATCATCTATCCCCTGATTGTCCTGAACGGTAATGGTCCAATTCCCATTTACCGGGCAACCAATAAAATTGTTAAAATTCCCATCCGGAAGATAGACTCCGTTCGGATTCATGGAAGGAAACCCGTAGCTATTAATGACGGTATTTCCCGCAGCGTTTTCAGCGCAAATCGTTCCCAAGGTAGCTTGCGTTGGTGAGAAACAATAAGTCCAAACCGGAGTTCCAGGTGCTCCACCATCTAAATTGGTATCGTTTCCTAAGAACGTTCCAATGCCGTTTCCGCATCCTCCTGGGATGAGCTCGTTCCAACCAAAAGGAGTTTGGTTATAAGCATTCATGAGAGAAACCATGGTTCCGTTGGGACAAGTCAACGCAATTTCCAAGTCGCCAATATAGGAGTGCTCAATATCAATGCATAATTGGTCAAAGTCGGAAGCGCTTGTAATCACCGTGCTGCTATCGAATCCTGTTATACCAATGTTGGTGGAATACTGCACCCCACTTCCGTCGGGTAAGGCCGTTAATCCCGCAAAAATGCCTCCTATTTGAAAGGTGCCGTTCGGAATATTCACGCCTACGGTATCTTGCTGAGTTACCCCACCTAACAACGTGGTGTTTTGTCCTATACAAACGGTGTCTTGCAAAGGGCCCGTACCCGCAAAGCTCGGAAGCTGCGAAACACGCACTTTTGATGTAATGCGCTTTACTTGAGGGAAGATGTCGGTAATTCTCAAATCAATAAAGTATCCAGCACGTGCGGGGGGTGTAAACCAAATGGAATCGTTGCTGTACTGTCCCACGCCTCCAATGGTCCATAGATAGGCACAGTTGTTAACGTTTTGAGAATACCCCGTGTTGGTCACCTCCAAGGCATAGGGGAAGCTGGGGGTAGCTACAAACAAAATACTGTCTCCAAAACAAATATCCACATATCCCGTATCTGCAGGGTGAAGGGCATCCTTAGGGTTAGGCATCCGCTTGGATTGTTTTGAAAGGAGGCCTGGACAAAAAATCCGGTAGGATTGGTTCCCGAATTATAAGCACCAATCAAGGGGGAAGCGGTGGTGGGGCCATCGTACACGTACAACGTATCGGAAGGATCAATGTTGAAGGTAAAACCAATGTTGGTGGCGAAGGCAATAGACACTTTCGAACCTTGTGTCAAGTCTGGACAAAAAGTAATCACTTCGTTCATGTTGGGCGTATAATTACCCGGTCCGTCGCTGAAATTCGTTCCTCCAGCAGGAGGTATGATGGCGCCACAATTCAACGGATTGGCTTGGGGAAAATCGGGACCAGTTACTAACATTTGAGCTTTCATCATTCCATGAGCAACAACGAAGAAGCAAAAAACTAAAAGACACTGTTTCATGATACGAATTATTTTTTATTAGCCTCGTTTAAGGCAAGTTGTAATTGATAAAGCGACATCACCGCCAAAAGTTCGCCGGGTGTTTCTGTTTGAAAATACTGCGTGTATGGAAGTATTTTAACGTTCAATTCTGTAAAATGCGTAGTTTTTTGCGCTTTGGGATAAGCTGAAACATCCTTGTTTCCATTATTTTTAACGATATGGATGGCATGATCGTAGGCGAATTCCAGTAAATCCAAACTACCATATTCTTGCTTGAAGGAAGTTAATTCCGACTTAGAATAAACCTTATTCAAAGCGCGCAACGACTTTTGTCCCCAGGAAGCAGAAACAGCGAAAATTAGCAAAAAGAAAAGAAAGGTAACTTTCATAAATGAGATAATTTAATGAACAATAGCTAATGACTTGTATTACAAAACTTTGGTTGCAAAGAACTTTATTTTTTTCCAAATTAACACAATTAAAGGTTAGTTTTGTAAAAAGAAGTTCATGGATAATTTGCTTGAAATAGCCTCTCAGGTTCGCCGCGATATTGTTCGAATGGTGCATGCAGTTAATTCTGGGCACCCAGGGGGTTCCTTGGGGTGTGCCGATTTTTTCATTTACATGTACTTTAAGCGTTTGAGGTTAGATCCGGCGAATTTTACCATGGACGGAATCC
>RFQF01000044.1 GCA_009925805.1 Flavobacteriia bacterium
CAAAGAAGAGATAGATGCCCCTAAAGGCAGTGATAAAACATGGACTCTTCAACCACCACCGGAAGATCTGCCTCCACCACCACCGACAACACCCCCTCCGCCCCCATTGGAAAAAATGACAGCCTTTATCCCTCCGGTTATTGAAGACGATCCAGTAACAGACCCAGTTCCTACCCAGGATCAAATGGATAAAACGAAAGCGGGGGCAGAGACTCAGGACGGTAGTGATGAAAATTTTGATCCTCCACAACCAAAGGATGATAAACCAAAAGAAATTGAAGATAAACCTGAACCTATTGAAACGTTTGTGGAAGAAGAGGCCGATTTTCCTGGTGGAGCGGCAGCAATGGCAAAGTTCATCAATGATAATATAGATTACCCTCAAGAAGCGATTGATTTAGGAATTAAAGGAAGAGTTACCGTACGATTCGTAGTGGAAAAAGATGGTCGTGTTTCTAATGTTTCGGTAGCAGGACCACTGGCAGGCTGTAAGGCATGTGATAAAGCAGCAGTGCAAGTCGTTGAGAAAATGCCATCTTGGTCCTCTGGAAAAAATGGAGGTAGACCCGTAAGAACGTGGGTAACCTTACCGATTAAATTTGAGGTCAACTAAAAAATAACCAAAATATTAATAAATCCCCAAATGTGTTTGGGGATTTTTTGTTGTTATGCATTTTAAATTTGTCAATATTGCTTTGGGAATAGTCGTTTGTTTAGCCGCCTTCGCCATGGCATTGTACTTTATCTTTACCGACGTGCTCCCGGTAATGGCAGGATGGAAACGTACGGTTTTTGTAATCGTTTTGTTCTGCTACGGGTTTTATCGTCTCTATCGCGCAGTTGTAACTTTTCGTAATCCCAATCAATATGATTCGTAAATGTTTTTGGATACTGTTAATCGGTCAATTATTATGCTCATGCGAAACCCATGAAAACCCGTTAGCTTATCAAACCGACACCCACGGACGAGGAAAAGCAACAATTTTTATTGAAGATGCTTACCGGCCTCTTTTTAATACAAGCATCTATACGTTTGAAAGCCAATTCCCGAAAGCAACAATCATCCCTACGTATTTAGCAGAAGGGCAGATAATTGATAGTTTTTTTTCCAACAAGGTAAAAACCATCTGTATCTCCAGAGATTTTACGGATGCGGAAAAAACCTATTTAAAGTCAAAGAATGTGGAATGCACAAGTGATCTTATGGCCTACGATGCAGTGGCGTTGATTGCGCATCCATCGAATAAGGATACCTTGGTTTCGCTTGAAAAATTAAAAACTTGGATATCTTCTGAAGGTGCTCGCTGGCCAAAATCTGGAAAACCGGTGAAAATGGTGTTCGACAAAATAAATTCAGCAAATTTTAACTATTTGGTAAGCTTATCTGGTCAAAAAAAGCTCTCCAATTCGGTGTACGCACTTCAATCCAATCAGGAAGTTATAAATTATGTAAAAGCAAATCCGAATGCCTTGGGATTTATTGGAGTGAATTGGATTTCGGATCAAGAGGACCTGAATGTCATGCATTTTTTGGATAGCATTCAAGTGCTTTATGTTAGCGAAAGAGAGGGCCAGGCAGGATTCCAACCCTTCCCAGGGACAATATGGACAAAGGAGTATCCGCTGCATCGAGAAATGTGGTTAATTAATAAGGGAAGACGAGCCGGGTTAAACACAGGTTTTGTACTTTTTATGATCGGTGAAAAAGGGCAATTGTTAATTCAAAAATCTGAGTTGGTTCCAGCTAAAGCACCGGTAAGATTGATCCAATTAACAACACGTTAAATTGATAGATTTGTTTTGCATTATGCCAAATCCAAAGTAACTTTGGCAATCTTATTGTTATTTGTCCAAAAACTAAAATCATGAAACATTTTATTACTTCCATCCTTTTTCTTGCGCTTTCATCCTCGATTTTCAGTCAAACACTTGTGGATGCTCTAAAGAAAACCCAAAACGAGCGCTACCCTGAGGCAATCCGCGATTTTAAAAAATTGGTTTCCCTTATGCCAAACGATGGTAATGCGTATTACTATTTTGGCGACTGTTACTTTAAAAAAGGGGAAATAGATTCCGCCATGCTAATTTGGAACAAAGGATTTGACGTGGATAAAATCGATGCCATGCCTCTGGTTGGGAAATTCAGAGCGCTTTGGATCAAAGGCGATAAGACGGCAGCCCAAACAGAATTGACCAAGGCTTTGGAACTTACAAAAGGTAAAAAGTTGATGGCCAAAAGAGCAGAAGTGCTTCGAGGCGCGGCAGAAGGATTCATCAAATCGGAGATGAAAGATTTAGACCAAGCGCTTACCCTGTTGGTGGAAGCCATTGAGAAAGACCCTACGAATGAGGAAAATTATTTATTACAAGGAGACGCGCTTTACGAACAAGCTAAAAAAGTGGCATTAGCCAATAGTTCAGCGCTAAATGCCAATGAGGCCATCAAAAGCTACAACAAAGTTTTGGAAATTAATCCGAAGTCACCTCGAGGTAAGTTGCGAGTAGCTAACATTTATCAAGCTGCAGATAATGAGCAGGAGGCGAATAAAATCTATAAAGAAGCCATTGCTATCGACTCTACTTTTGCGCCAGCATACCGTGAACGCGCGGAATTGTTGATGCGGTTTAATAAAATGAACCTCGCTATACAAGATTGGAAAAAATACTTGGCCTTGAATAACAACGTTGACGCGAGATACCGCTATACCAGTGCGTTATTCGCTGCAAAGCAATATTGTGAACTTGTAAAAGAGGTGATTGCCATAAATAATCTTGGTCTTACGAATTTTCGTACAGAACGTTTTTTGGCAGAAGGTTATTTAGAATGCGCCGATTATAAAGGAGGAGCTCAATTGGGATTAGCGGCGAGCGATCGGTTTTTTAGTTTAGCACCGCCCGAAGAAATAACCTTTTTAGATTATAAAAGAAGGGGGGCACTCTTAATGAAGTTGGGAAAAGATTCATTGGGATTGATAGAATGGGAAAAAGCGGTTGGTATGAGCGAATCTGCGGCAAAGGATTTAACCGGGGACATGGCTAGAATGTATTACAAAATGAAAAAATATGATAAGGCTATTCAGATGTATATTAAAAGACAAGCTGTGGTGGAGTTAACCTTACAAGAAGTTTACAACATGGGACAATGCTATTTTTCCGGCCCTAAAAATTTTGTAGAGGCGGACACCATTTTCTCAAAAGTGTCGGTAATGTCACCCACCTATGGTCCCGCCTATATGTGGCGAGGACGTTGTAAAACACAATTAGACCCTAATAATGCCCTTTGGTTAGCCAAACCGCATTATGCCCAAGTACTTGAGGTTGTTGTAGGGGAGGATCGGAAAAAAGATCAAAACAAGAAAATGGTGATTGAGGCGGCAAGATACATGGGGGCTTATTATGGGGGTTCTACAGAAAAAGATCCAACCATAGCCAAGCAGTATTTCCAAATTATCTATGAGCTTGATCCCAACGATAAGCAAGCAAAAGAAATCTTAGGAATTAAATAATTGTGGGGCTTAGGCCCCTTTTTTTATCAGCGATTTTCCCGTCATTTCTGTCGGCTGCTCCACCCCGAGCAAGGCTAGAATGGTTGGCGCTATGTCGGCGAGCACGCCGTCCTTCAATGAATCATTTTCCGAGGAATTAACCAAGATGCAGGGAACTGGGTTCATACTATGTGCGGTATTGGGCGTGCCGTCGGGATTGATGGCAAAATCCGCGTTACCGTGATCGGCCAGAATGATTATTACATATTCAAGGGCGGACAATTTATCTACCAATCGCTTTACCTCATGGTCTATGGTTTCCACCGCTTGAACAATGGCAGGGTAATCGCCGGTATGTCCAACCATGTCGGGATTGGCATAATTAACACAAATGAAGTTTGGATGTTTTTTTTCAGCATACGCCAATAATTCGTTCGTTACCTCAAAAGCGCTCATTTCGGGTTTTAAATCGTACGTTGCAACTTTGGGTGACGGAACCATTATTCGGTCTTCCAATGGAAAAGGATCCTCTCGTCCGCCATTGAAAAAATAAGTAACATGGGGATATTTCTCGGTTTCTGCAATGCGCACTTGGCTCATGCCTCGGCCGGATAAAATTTCTCCCAACGTGTAGCTTAGATGCTCTTTCTCAAAGATAACCTCCACTCCATGGAACGTGTCATCATAGGGGGTCATGGTAAGATATTTTAATAATAGAGGAGTCATACCGAGTTCTGGAAAAGCTTTTTGTGTGAGGGCTTGGGTAATTTCTCTCGGACGATCGGTTCGAAAATTAAAACTGATGACAACATCTCCCGAACCAATTAGACCGTTCTCATCCAGTAAAATTCCTGGTAAAAACTCATCGGTAATCCCTTGACTGTAATAGGACTTAAGGGTAGCAATGGCATCGAATGAAGGCTCACCTTTTCCATGTACCATTAAATCATAGGCTTTGGCAATTCGTTCCCAGCGATTATCCCGGTCCATGGCATAATAACGGCCAATAAGGGTGGCCAAGTGAATGCGTTCGTTTTCTAACGACAATAAATATGCTATATCGTTCACTGCAGTTGTTGGACTGCAATCGCGACCATCAGTAAAGGCATGAAGGTAGGTTTTATCGACATTATACTGGTTGCATAGTTTAATTAGCGCTTCAAGATGCACTAAGGAACTATGCACGCCCCCTTGCGATACCAAGCCCATTAAGTGCACTTTTTTACGGTTTTCTTTTGCATAGCTCAACGCCGAAAGCAAGGCCGTATTTTCAAAAAAACTGCCGTCTTCAATGGACTTGTTGATTCTGGTAAGTTCTTGGTAAACTACTCTACCGGCGCCAAGATTTAAGTGCCCAACCTCTGAATTTCCCATTTGTCCTGGCGGGAGGCCAACCGCTTCACCGTAGGTAATTAATGCACTGTGGGGAAAATTGGTTAAAAGATAATCCATCGTAGGAGTATGGGCATTATAAATCGCATCCGATGGGCTATGGTCTCCTAAGCCCCAACCGTCTAAGATTACTAAAGCCAATTTATGTGCCATAGGGTAAAGATATAATGAAACAAGAACCGATTTCTTGAGGTTGAAAAATCAAGTTGCCTTCTTGAAGCAAGGCCATTTCACGGGCAATATAAAGTCCTAAGCCGGTTCCGCTTCGTTCACGGATTTTCTCATCTCCTGATCGGAAAAACTTATCGAAAATATGCGGACGATCGACCTCCTGTATGCCAATTCCGTTATCGATCACCTGAATTTCCAAGAATTTTGGCGCATCAATAAAAAGCACTTCAATTTCGGATGCACCATACTTAAAACTATTGTCAATTAAGTTTTTTAAGATAAATGTGAGCATGCTGCTATCGCAAAGGAAAGGCTTATTGCTTCTTATGTTCCAAAGAACGGGATAGGGGTAAGACGGAAAAATCTTTTGAATTCCTTCCGAAAACTCTTGGGGTGTAGATTGAATGATTTGTGCTTTTATTGCTCGGTGTTCTATGCCCGAGGCATGTAACATTTGCTCGATTAACTGCTGTGATTTTTTATTTTCCTCTAAGGCTTTTTCGGTGAATTCCTCCAATTGTGCTCGGTCGAAAGGCCTTTTTAAAAGTGTTTGCAAAATTAATTGTACACTTGCCAAGGGCGTTTTTAATTCATGGGTTACCGATAATAAAAAATTACTTTGACGCAGATGCAAAGCCAATTCTTGTTGTATGCTTTTATAAAGTCTCCAAATACCGAAAAACAGCATGCTTAAAAACACAAAGCCTTCTCCAAGCACCATAATCGTTTTGTTCGAATTTCCTTGGATTAGTAAATATCCCCACCAGCAAAACTGCAGCAGAATGTAAATGGATAATAGAACAAGCAATGTTTTGCTGCGCGCGGATTTCATGGATTTAAAAGTTGGGTAGGAATGTTTCGATGCGATAAATATTCAAAGGTCAATTCTAAATAGCGCTCAAGTACACGCATCGTTTTTGCGTTGTCATGAAAAACCAAAATGTCACCGGCTGAAATTTGATGGATTCGTGAGGTGTGTTTTTCAAGAGAGTTGTCGAGGATAAAATCATAACTCATCCACGACCACATAATCATTTTATAGCCGAGTTGACGTATTTTTCGCGTTTTGGAAAAGGTAATTTTTCCGTAGGGTGGGCGAAAGAGCCTACTTGAAATGACTTTAGACGCCGTTCGAACAGATTCTATGTAGTCTTTTTGAGGCGTTGTCCAACCGTTTTCGTGCGAAAAGGTGTGATTTCCTACGGTATGTCCTTGCGCTATTATTTGTTGGTATAGATCGGGATATTTCTCTACCTGGCTTCCTACACAAAAAAAAACGGCTTTTACCTGATGTTTTTTCAATACGGCTAAGGCAATGGAAGTTGTTACAGGGTGAGGCCCATCGTCAAACGTAATATAAACCGAGGGAGATTTAGGGATATACCAAATACACCTAGGAAAAAAAAACTGCAGTATCCTGGTTTTTAACCTTGGCATTGGTTATTGGCCTGGAAGAATCGGCAGGTTGGTGGGAGCTTCGGCTGGAGAATTATTAGAACCCGGCGTTTGTTTCAAATAACCATAGTGTTGTCCAATCGCTTCTAGATTTTGATTGAGCGAACCGTATTGTTGACTGTAATTGCCAACACCGCTTGAAACGGGCTCATCGTTTTCGTTTCCAAGGCGAATCAACTCAGCCGATAAGCGCGGAAGAATGGTTTTGTAAATCAAATCCAAATCTTTTTTCAAGCGTTTTCCAAAGGAAGAATTCGATCGGTTTACAAGCGAATCCTGAAGGGTGGAATACATCTTGAACAAACCATCAGTAACTGCAAATAATTCTCCGGAATTATCCAGTTGCGTGCACATTTTTGCCGAAGTGTTTTGATAATATCGTATAATGCTCTCGTATTGATCCAACACCACATTCCCTAATTTCTCTCCCTTTGAAGCCTGATTGCATAGGAAATAAAGTTGTACATGTTCGTTTAAATTACCGCTGCATTTTGCACCTACTTGTTGTCCCATGTAATTGTAGGATTGGTGTTTTGCATTGTACGCGAGCATGTTCATGGGGTCGCAACCATGCACCTCACCCATGTCGATAACGCGTTCTGCGGGCATCACCGCAAGGGACTGATCCAAGACCTTCACCGCCTGTTCTTTCTTATTCTGTAGATATAATTGTTCTGCCAATAGCAAGAAATTGGCACGAAATTGCGAAGTGTGTCTGCGGGCATAGTAATCTGTTAAAACACCAGGACTCGACATATTTCCATACTGATAAACCTGGGTTATGTTACGGTACATTTCATCTAAGTCATAGAAGTTGGGTTCTCCTTGTTGCATAGGATCAAGCGGGGTGAGCACGTAAGCCATTCCAACTTGTTTAACCCAACCGTAGGAAAGAAGTGCTCTTGAAAAAGAAGAACCACGGTTGCTTGAAAAATAAATACCGCGTTTCCAATCATTGTTGGCTACTATTTCCATCATCATTAATTCATCGCGGGTCAAGCGTCGGTCCTGATTTTCTTTGAAAGCGAACACGATTTCTTTAGCGCATCGGGACAATTGATTTTGAGAAACAACGCCTGAAGATACAAGGTTCTTTTGGTTAACGCGCATACTGAACGTATTGGAAGGGAAGAAACTAGTGGCATTTCCTTCTTCGGAAACAATATGATTGTTGTCGTCCCGCACAAAGGCCATAGCCTCGGTTAAATCAACCGTAGACCATGGTTTTTCTAAATCGGTGAACAACTGTTGAATTTTTTCGGTAGAATTTTCATCTAACGAAATTTCTCCCGATCGAACGTTGTTCAATAATTGGTTTATCCCTCTAAATTTTTCAAGTAAAGTATTGGTTAGGTTCGTTGTGTCGGAACTGAATAACAAGGCTAAGGTCTTATCTAAAACCGCTTGATTTTCGGGCTTAGACGCGCTGAAGGCGGGCCGTAACAAGTTAAGGGTTCCATTGAAATAGGCAACGGTTTGAACGGCTTGGATTCGATTCTTTTTTAGTCGAAGATCAATAACGCGCTTAAGTAATTCGTCGGAAGCTCCCGTGGTGGCTAGTTCAGATAAGGAAAGAAAATAAACCTGGTCGGTATTTCCTGAATACATTAAAATTTGATCTTCCCGGAAGTTAATGGGTAAGGCATCAGATTCATAGGCTTTGAGTTTCATTTGGTTCGTATACCAATCCGTTCCCATGAGCGATAGGTTGCAGACGCGAACGTCGGTTCTTTTTCCTTCCACCTCCTGTAAATACCACAGAGGAAAGGTGTCGTTATCGCCATTGGTAAAAAGTATTCCATTTTTCTTACAAGAATTCAGGTAATCATAGGCTAAATCTCGCGCTGAGGTCTTTCCATTACGGTCGTGATCGTCCCATCCTTGGAATCCCATTAACAACGGAGCGAACAACCCAAGGGCAGTGACCGCGCCCAAGGAAAGTGTGGGTTGTTTGATTTTTCCTAAGCCATAACTTACAGCAATTAAGAAAGCAACAATCAACGTGGTAAAAAACCACAACCCAGCATATCCAAAAATCAAACAGAGCAATAATCCTCCCCCAAAATAATAGCCCAGTTTTATGATTAATTTTCTGTCTAACGAGGTGATAAAATCGTAGAGCGCGTAAACACCAAAAGCCATCCACATACTGAAAAAATAGAACGATCCGGAATAGGCGTAATCGCGTTCACGGGGTTCAAATGGTTTTTGATTTAAGTACACCAAGATGGCCAATCCGGTAAACAAAAAGGCAAGAAAAACAACGAATGCATCTTTAGGGGCACGATAAAAATGAAAGAAAATACCTAAAACGATCAAAGCCAAAGGGATTAAGAAGAATCGGTTATGCCCAGGATTTTCAGTGGTGAAATAGGGTTGTGCATCCGAGGGGCCTACGCGTGGAGCGTCGAGCATATCAATTCCGCTAATCCAGTTACCACGGAGGTTGTCCCCGTTTCCTTGGATATCATTTTGGCGCCCGGCAAAATTCCATAGTAGGTAGCGCATATACATCCAATCGACTTGATAGCGAAAGAAGTAGGTTAAATTTTCCCCCATTGTTGGAAGCCTCAACCCATCTCGGCCCAATTCATCGCTTGCTCCGTCGTTGGGATCGTAGCCACTCCAGCTTTTATAGCCCTCTACTTTATTGGGGTCATTGGAGTCGTACATTCTTGGAAATAAGGTGGTTTGTTCGTAAGCAGGTTCAGCACCAATTCGAAGGGAGGCATTGCTCTCATAGTATTTTTCTGTGATGGTGTAGGATCCTCGATTTTTCTTAACCCAAGCCTCGGCATCCGATTCTTTAACAAATGCTTTTATAGCGTTTTCTCCATCTTCAACGACAAACCTTCTTAAATAATGAGCAGAAAGATCTCCCCAGCCATCGGTTGATGTGATTCTCGGCTGACCGTTGTTGTCCAAGGTTTCATTCAATCGGTATGAATTCCAATAGGGCCCCGATAAAATTGGACTGGATCCGTATTGTTCACGTTTAAGATAGGAATGAAGCGTCACTAAGTTCTCTG
The DNA here is from genome assembly GCA_009925805.1 of Flavobacteriia bacterium. GTDB lineage: Bacteria > Bacteroidota > Bacteroidia > Flavobacteriales_D > Crocinitomicaceae > UBA952. The sequence continues at coordinate 9,533 of RFQF01000044.1, forward strand.
GATCGTTTTCATCTAAGGGTGTATTGGCATTGGAGCGAATAACGATTACGGCAAAAGACCCATACCCAATAAGAAGTAGGGTTAAACCCATGAGCATATTGTAAAGGATCGTTTTTTGGGTTTTTTGAGCATAACGTATACCAAAAACAAAGAGGAATACAAGCACAACAAAAAAGAATAAGGTTCCACTGTAAAACGGTAGTCCTAAGGAATTGACAAATCCAACTTCCAATTTACTCGCGATGGAAATGGAACCCGGGATGATTCCTTCTTGAATAAAACCCAAGGCTAAAACCGAAAGAAACCCCGTAAAGACAAATCCTTTCCAGGTGACTTTGTCATAAACGTTGAAATAGATAATATATCCTATCGCCGGCACGACCAGAATTCCCAATAAGTGAACACCAACAGCCAACCCGAGCATGAAAAAGATGATCAGGATCCAACGGTTGGGGGCGTAATTTGGATTATGAGCAGCCAAACGCATTTCTTCGTCCCATTTTAAAGCCGCCCAGAAAATAATAGCAGTAAAAAGAGATGCCATGGCGTAAACTTCTCCTTCTACCGCGGAAAACCAAAAAGAATCAGAGAACGTATATGCAAGCGAAGCGATGGCAGCGGCTGCGAGAATCATGTGTTGATTCGTCGTGTTGGGCACACCAGAAGTAGCGGAATTTACCATTTTTCGCAACAAGATCGTCAATGACCAAAACATAAATAAAATAGTAAAGGAACTGGAGAGTGCAGAAACGGCATTAATCCACAAAGCAACAGATTCTGGAGCTGCGAAAAACGAAAACAAACGTCCCAAAACCATAAACAAGGGGGCTCCCGGAGGGTGACCCACTTCTAATTTATACGCGGCAGTAATATATTCACCACAATCCCACAAACTAGCGGTGGATTCCATGGTCAACAAGTAAACAAGGGTAGCAATTCCAAAAATAGACCAGCCAACAACCAGGTTTAATCGAGAGAAACTCATGCTTTGAAAAATTAGAATGTTTTGCGAAAATAGAAATATATCGCGTAGCATGAAAACAAGCAGCCATAAAAATCAAATCCTCGGGCTTTGAAAATAAAATAAAGTTCATAAATTTGCACCACCAATGACCCATGGTGTAACTGGCAACACGTCTGGTTTTGGTTCAGAAGAGTCTAGGTTCGAGCCCTAGTGGGTCAACATAAAATCTTGCGAAAGCGAGATTTTTTTTTGACAATATTCAACAATAATTATGACTAAAATAAACCCATCTAAATCAATTGATCATCTTGGAGAATTTGGATTGATTGATCATTTAACCCAGGACTTCATTCCTCAAAATGCGAGTACCGTGTTGGGTGTTGGAGACGATTGTGCCGTTATCGAAAAGGATGCAAAACATTTTACCCTGGTCTCTAAAGACGTAATGATTGAAAATATTCATTTTGATCTGATGTATGTCCCCCTTAAACAGTTGGGATACAAGGCTGTTTCATGCGCCGTATCAGATGTTTATGCCATGAATGGAACAGCGGAACAAATACTGCTAGCCATTGGGGTATCGAGTCGCTTCCCATTAGAGGCTGTGGAAGAATTTTATCTCGGCGTTCGCCATGCATGCGTGCATTACGGGGTTGATTTAGTGGGCGGAGACACAAGTAGTACCTCGCAAGGGTTGATGATTTCGGTTACAGTTATAGGAAAAGTAGAAAAAGATAAAATATGTTACCGAAGTGGGGGAAAACCGACGGATATTCTAATGGTTACCGGAGACCTTGGAAGACCTTATCTCGGTCTACAAATCCTCGAACGAGAAAAGAATGTGTTCTTGTCCAACCCATCAATTCAACCTGAATTGGAGCGGTTTGATACCTTGGTCAAAAAACAACTAATGCCTACCGCCAGAAAGGATATGATTGAATTACTTGAATCATTGCAGGTAGTTCCTACGTCTATGATTGATGTTTCGGATGGTTTAGCCTCCGAAGTATTGCATTTGTGTAATACAGGAAAGGTAGGATGCTGTATTTATGAAAATAAACTGCCGTTTCATGAGGACACCTTACTTATGGCTTCAGATTTTAATCTGATTCCTGCAACATGTGCCATGAATGGAGGGGAAGAATATGAATTGCTGTTTTCAGTGGCGCAGCGTGATTATCCGAAAATTCAAGGAAATCCACATTTTACCCCTATCGGTTATTACGTTTCAGCCTCCGAAGGATGTTATTTCGAAGACAACAGCGGGGTGAAACACCAAATTAATGCTCAAGGTTGGAGACACTTCTAGTCAATCCTGGGCAAGTTAATGGGCATTTTTTGAACAAGGTTCAGCGGATATCGAGGAGGCAAACTTTTGGAAAACCATTGAGCCTCAATTTCAGTTCTAAAATCACCAACCGCCAATTTGAAATTAGGGGACTCGAAAAAAACGTAGGCTTCAATTTTTGGATTGTCAAGCTGAAAAAGGTGTTTTAAGGAATCGATAGAGGTTTTTGCCGATTCAAACCCCAAGATTACTCGATATCCCTGGGCAGGTGTTTTCACCACCCGATTACTGTCCACCAAACGTTGTAAGTCCTTGGTCGAGGTTGCCGTGACCTGGCTTTTGATGTTCAATTTGCCAACGAACATTATAACAAGAAAAAAAAACACGGGAGGAACATTCATTTGGACGAAATTAACACGATTTTGATAGCAAAGCAAATTTCCCTTTCAGGCTTATTTAGAACAATTATAAATTACACCACATTGTCACAAGATTGTCATGTTTCCTTGCAATTACCTTAAATTTGCCAAAAAAACGTCGTTAGGTAATTGTTTTTTTAGTTCAAATTAGAACCATTGTTTCATGAAAATAACTAAAAATCAAAGGGTTAGCGTCAATACACTGAAAATAGTTGGTGTTTTGATGTTGGTTGGACTTTTATTTCAAGGCTCATTGTTAGCTCAAGGGGAAGCGCTCTACAAGGCAAAGTGCTCCAGTTGTCACCAAATTGAAAAGAACGGTACTGGTCCCATGCTCAAGGGTGCTCGTCAGCGTTGGATGGATGCAGGCGAAGGTGAATTAATTTACGAATGGGTTAAAAACAATGCTGCGCTTCGTGCGAGCGGGAAGTCAAAACGAGCCCTTACCATCTTCAAAGAATATGGAGGTTCTGCTATGCAAATTTTCGCAGACATTACTCCAGACCAAGTAAATCAGATTCTAGATTACGCCGACGCTCCGCCAGCTGCGGCCCAGCCAGGTGCAGGTACAGGTACTGCGGTCGCCGATCCAAATCTGACGGAAGAAGAAGGAGGCATTAGCAATGTATGGTGGTTATTGGCGGTACTTTTCATCATTATAATCATGTCCGTTAGTGGGGTGCGCCGACAACTTAAACAAGCAACCTCTGAAAAGCCTGCGGACACATCGCTTTCCTATTGGGAAGAATTTAAGGTTTTTGCTTGGAGAAACCGCCTCATCAGCGGAATCGTGGGTTTAGTATTAACCATTGCGCTTTTAGTGTTGGTCTTTCAAGGTTTAGGTACCATCAATTTAATGGAAAACTACCAACCGTCGCAGCCCATTGCGTTTCCTCATAGCCAACATGCCGGAGTGAATGGAATCGATTGCAAATATTGTCATAATTCAGTGGAAAAATCAAAGTCTGCAGGGTTGCCAACGGTCAATGTTTGTATGAATTGCCACAAATTAATCAATGGTAAAACGCCTGAACAACAAGCGCAAATTGCCAAAATTTATGAAGCCGCCGGTTGGGATCCAAATATCAAGCCCGCTGGGGCATATACAGGAAAAACCAAGCCAATTATTTGGAACAA
>RFQF01000045.1 GCA_009925805.1 Flavobacteriia bacterium
GAGCGTAATTTTTCCCTGATGGAGACCAAATTCGTATTTGGTGTCCACCAAAATCAATCCTTGCTTGGATGCCATTTCGGTGCCACGTTGGAATAATTTTCGGGTATAATCTTCCATCTCAAGATACCTGGCCTCATCGATAAATCCTTGTTTTAGCAGTTCTTCTCGGGAAATATCCACATCGTGACCTTCATCGGATTTTACTGCGGGAGTAATGATTGGTTCTGTGAAACGGTCGTTCTCGCGCAAACCTTCCGGTAAGGTGACACCGCACAAGCGACGCACCCCGCTGGCATACGTTCTTGCGGCATGACCGGCCATATATCCACGGATAACCATTTCCACACGAATGGGTTCACAGGCTAATCCTACCGTAACGTTTGGATGAGGCGAGGCTAAAAACCAATTCGGAACAAGGTCGGAAGTCTGCATCAAAAAATAAGCGGCCAATTGATTGAGAACTTGCCCTTTATAGGGAATGGGCTTGGGTAAAATATGATCAAAGGCACTTATTCTGTCGGATGCCACCATGACCAATCTTCCACCGATCAGGGTATGTACGTCGCGTACTTTTCCGCGATAGAAGGCGGTTTGCCCCTCAAATTCAAGCTTATTTATCTCCATGGTTTTCTTTAGCTTTTTGGTCGAGGATTTCTTGACGTTCAAAAGCATCGATTATTTTTGAAATAATCTTGTGACGAATGATGTCGCTTTTTCCCATTTCAATCACTCCGATTCCCTCAATGTCGCGTAGTATGTGGGTGGCATAGGTCAATCCCGAACGTTGCTTCCGGGGTAAGTCTACTTGGGACATATCGCCGGTAATTACAAATTTGGCAGTCATACCCATGCGCGTCAAGAACATTTTCATTTGCATGATGGTGGTATTTTGTGCCTCATCAAGAATCACGAAGGCCTTGTCCAGGGTTCGACCGCGCATGAAGGCTAAGGGGGCAATTTCAATGATCCCGTATTGCAGCATTTCAGCCAAACGCTCTGGCGGAATCATGTCGCGTAAGGCGTCATACAATGGCATAAGGTAGGGATCCAGTTTTTCTTTGAGATCTCCTGGAAGAAATCCCAAGTTTTCACCGGCTTCAACGGCGGGTCGCGTGAGTACAATACGTTTTACTTCTTTGTTTTTCAGGGCTTGTACCGCGAGCGCAACGGCCGTGTAGGTTTTACCCGTTCCGGCAGGACCAATGCAAAAGACCATATCGTTTTTCCTGACCGCTTCTACCAATTTTTTTTGATTAACCGTTCGGGCTTTAATTTTAACACCGCCATTTCCGTGCACCAAGGTTTCTGAGCCGTCGTCGTCATGCAATAATTTCTCCCCCTCTTGAAGCATTAGGTTGTCGATATTATTTTCTGTGAGGTGATTAAATTTTTCGAAATGCCTTATCAGGAGCTGGAGTTTAACTTCGAAAAAATCCAGCAATTCTTCCTCGCCTTTCACCTGAATTCGATGGCCTCTGGCGGTGATGGAAAGTTTTGGGAAATACGATTTAAGGTGTTTTAAATTTTGATTATTTACGCCAAAGAAAGCGGCGGCATTGATGCCAATCAACTCGATATTCCTGTTACCTATATCCAATTAAAATCCAATTATCAATTACAGTGTCTTAGAAAACCTTTAATTTTGGTAAAATTAGCAAAAACTCAAACATTGGGTTCTTCGAAAATGCAAATCATCACGCTTACTTCAGATTTGGGGTTGAAAGACTACTACGTTGCCAGCGTGAAGGCTCGATTAATGCAAGAAATTCCAGAGGCCTATTGTGTTGATATTAGTCATCAAATCAAACCATTCGATAGCTTAGAGGCTGCTTATCAATTGAGGAATTGTTTTTCTGAATTTCCGAAAGGAACCATTCATTTGGTTGGGGTGGATTGTGAACCTTTTCTTCCCTACAAATTACAACCCGGTCAAAGCGACAACGTCTTATCGTATCCTTGCATTTTGCTCTTTCAAGAGCATTACATTATTTGTTCCGACAACGGTTTTATTGGCGCTTTTCTCGGGTTGGATACGCCTCAAGCATTATATCAATACAAGGCCATTGAAAACCATCCGAGCCACTGGAATTTTATGCTCAAGTATTGTTTTATCGGACTGGCGAAACAACTCTATAATAACAAGTCGTTGGGGGAATTTTGTGAGTCGGTGACCAAATTCAAACGTGCATTTACGCCGCTCCCCCAATTTGATGAGCATTCCATCGTGGGAAATGTGATTCACATTGATGCTTTTGGCAACATTGTAACCAACATCTTCAAATCGGATTTTGAGCGCTTTGGTTTGGATGTTCCTTTTACCATAAGTTACCAAAAACGCAACGATGACATTAATGTCATTTCGAAAGCCTACAACGATGTTGCATTGGGGGACCGTGTTGCGATATTCAACGAGGCACAGCGTCTGGAGATCGCCATTAACCGCGGAGCGAATGCCGGCAACGGAGGCGCGGATAAACTTTTCGGAATTCGCTTGGGAGAAACGGTCAGGGTGACCTTTTTCCCAAGGGGATCCGTACAAAATCTAAGTTCTCTATTATGATTTTTAGGATCGTTCGTTTGAAATTTCAACCGGAAAAATGCGCCTCTTTTGAAAAGGCGTTCAGTGAAAAACGGCAGCGAGTGGTGGGATTCTCGGGATGTCATTCGCTGAAATTATTGAAGGAAACCACTAATCCTACCGTATTTTACACGTTCAGTTGCTGGGAAAACGAAGCGGCGCTGGACAGTTACCGAACATCTGAGGTGTTTCGAGACCTTTGGTCCACCATTAAACCCTGGTTTGCCGAGAAAGCCCAAGCCTGGTCGATGAACGGTATTTACGAAGGTGAAAATAGCCCTGCCGGGATAAAAGAAATCTATTTCAACCAATAAAAAAGCTAATTTTAACCTCACAAAACCCGCGATAATTCATGTTTGCCCTTTACCTCAAAGAAGTCAGAAGTTTTTTAAACTCCACGGTTGGCTATGTTTTTTTGGTAATTTTCTTGATTTCTTGCTGGCTGTTTAATTGGATGTTGGACTCAACCATGAGCTTTTTAAATCGTGGTCAGGCCGATTTAGGGCCTTTCTTCAGTGCCGCTCCATACGTATTCATGATTTTGATTCCTGCGATTACGATGCGTTCCCTCGCGGAAGAGCGTCGAACAGGCACGCTGGAATTGTTGTTTACCCGCCCGATCAGCGACTGGGGCATTTTACTTGGAAAATACTTTGCGGGAGTGAGTCTCATGGTTTTGGCGGTATTGCCCACCCTGATTTATTATTTTTCCCTGGTTTATTTAGGAAAACCCGTTGGCAACATCGATACAGGAGCATCCATTACTTCCTATGTGGGATTGCTTTTATTGGGGGCTTCCTTTGTGGCCATAGGCATTTTTGCCTCTGCGTTGAGCTCAAGCCAAATCGTTTCGTTTATCATTGCTATTGCGCTATGTTATTTTTTTTACGACGGTTTATCGTTGTTAGGAACCTACGCTCAATTCGGAAATCTGGACATTTATTTACAATATCTAACGCTCAATTTTCATTATGACTCCATAAAAAAAGGCGTGGTAGATGCCTCGGATATCGTATTTAATCTATCGTTCATCGTATTGTTTTTGAACCTATCCCTTTACACCCTAAAATCGTTGAAGAAATGAGCTCGCTAAAACGAAGAAATCTCTTTAATGGTGGGTACCTCTTAGGGATCATTCTAGTCTTGGTGTTAATCAATGTTATCTTTTCACTGCTCAACCTTTCTTTGGATTTAACAGCAGACCAGCGCTTTTCCTTGGCGGAAGGAACGAAAAAGTTCTTAGCATCGACGCGCGAACGCGAAAGCCGTATCAGTTTAAAAATTTACCTCGAAGGCGACATGCCCGCTGAAATCCAGTCCTTTCGCAATGCCATTGAAGACAAGTTAAAGGATTTCAAATCGATTGCGGGAAATAGAATAGAATACGAATTCGTGAATCCCAACGAAGGCCATGCCTCGAAGAAGGAAGCGTATTTTTTTCTGAAGGGGATTTTTGACAAAGGGATTTTACCCACCAAAGTGGTGTATGTTAAAAATGGCGTCCAGTCGCAATTAATCCTTTGGGCAGGAGCGGAAATAACGTGTTCTTCCAACGGAGTAATTAAGGAATCGTATGTTCAATTTTTGCCTGGCACGCCAAACGGCGACCCCCTAGAATTGAACCGTATACAACCCATTCTCGAAAACGCCTTGAACAATTTGGAATATAATTTACTTTCCGCGATGCGAAAAATCAGCCAAACGGAGAAAAAACGGATTGCTTTTCTGCAAGGGCATGGCGAATTAAAGCAGCAAGAAACGATGAATGCACGAGCTGTTTTGAGTCCTTATTTTTACCTCACGACCTTAACCTTAGGATCCGAAGCATCGTATCGAGAACTGAACGACTTAGACGGCATTGTCATAGCGAATCCCACCTTGCCTTTTTCTGATCTTGATTTGTACTTTATCGATCAATTTGTTATGCACGGGGGACGTTTGATGGTATTCATGAATACCCTGCATCATTCAGAAGATTCGTTGGAGCGCAATTATTTGGACCATACCGTTCGGAGGAATATCAAATTGGACAAAATGATCTTTGATTATGGGATTCGATTGCATGAAAATTATGTATACGACCGTATATGTGGTTACCGAAAAGTCCAGCTCAAGAATATGAGCAGTTTAAGTTGGCCTTATTATGTGTTGAGCTCTCCTTCGTTGCATCCGATTACCCGCAATATTGATCCTGTTTACCTCGCCTATCCCAATGAATTGCAGTTGATCGAGCGACCTGGAGTGAAACTGAGCAAAGTACTCACCAGTTCAAGTAATTCCAACCGCTCTGGAATTGCCCCACAAATCAGCTTGATGGATTTTCAAGTCTTTGGCGAAAACCCTGCATTCATTGCAAATCCAGAGGATCCCATTAACAAGATCACGCTTGCCGCTATGGCCGAAGGGTCTTTGCCATCGTATTTTTCAAACCGCGAACTCGCCGATGAAAACGGCAAGTCCATTGAACGATTTTCCGAAATCAACCAGTTGCCCAAAAACTATAGAACCAAAAAAATTCAAAGTGATGCTTCGGCGAAAGTGTTTGTGGTGGGCAATGGATCCTTTCTTGCCAACGAATACGATTCGGTGTTTCAAGGAGGGGTGTATCAATACCGCCCTTTCCCTGCATTTCCCTACAATGCGCTAAAATACAGTAAAGTGCCGGATTTAAACGGCAGGCCCTTAATTTTTGGGAATCAAGAATTCATCCAAAATTTAGTGGATTATATGCTCGGAGATAATAGTGTCTTGGACATTCGAAGCCGTCAAATTGAAATTCGGCAACTCGATGTTCGAAAAACCCAGGCTGAAGGGAAAATGGTGCAAATTCTCAACCTCCTTTTACCCCTTGGAATCGTTGGTGCATTAGGCGCCTTGACTTGGGCCATTCGCCGGAGAAAATACCGAAAAGAATGAAAAAAAACCGCGGCATTGTTCGTATATCCTCATTAATCGTCCTGATCGCAGTATTAGCTTGGACCGCGTCCATACTTTTGAAAAAGAGAGGCAAGTCCGATGGGGCATCCTTTGATTTTCGAATAGAAGACACCACGCAAATCAGCTCCATAGAAATTCGCGATGCCTTCGGACAAACCATTACGCTCAGCAAGCAAGGACAAGCTTGGGTAGATGAAAAAGGCCAATGCGTTTCCGCTCCAAACGTTTCGTTCATCTTAGAAGCAGCCAATTTGATAGAATTTAAAGGATACATTGCCGAAAAATCCAAGAAGCATTTTGTTAATCTGATGTCAACCCAACACATTAGGGTCCGCTTTTTTGTGGATGGTTCATGGGTAAAAACCTGGTACATTGGTCCACCTGCCCAAGACCATTACGGGCAAATTATGCTCTTAGAATCGGAGGAAAACGGGCTAAGTTCTGAGCCGGTAATGATGCGAATTCGAGGATTAAACGGCATAATCAGTCCTCGATTTTTTGCGGATCGAAAGAAATGGATGTGCACGGGCATCTTTGCCCTTACCCCGGAGCAAATTGCTTCGGTAGAACTGATCAATATGGAACACCCGGAGCTTAGTTTTCAAGTGAAGACCCATGGTCGCGGATTCAAGGTAATATCGCAAGGTAAGGAACTGCCTTTTTTAGACACCGCCAATGTTTACCGTTACTTGCAAGAATTTCGAAACGTGCATTTTAACACGGCTAATCTAGAGTTATCCAAAACCCAAGTAGATTCCGTGAAACGCAGTGTGGTTTACTGTACATTGATGGTAACAACTCAACAAGGAAAAAGCACGAAACTGCGCTTTCATAGAATCAAATCAACCGATCTACAAAGGAATGAGTTGGGGGAATTGGTTCCTTGGGACATGAACCTCCTTTGGGCGGAATTGCCTTCCGGGGAATTGGTGAAATGCCAATATTTCGTTTTCAACCCCTTGTTCATGGGACATGTATATTTTCCTGGAATTATGGAAAGAAAGTAATTTCGTCCGTAGGAATTATCAAAGTATTGCTATCTTTGCTCATTGATAACATTACCATGAATTTCGTAACATCCAGTTCTACCCTACTCCACCATCTACAAAGCATTTCAGGGGCTTTGAGCACGAATACCAAAATACCCATTTTGGATAATTTTTTATTCGAGGTGGAGTCTAATAAATTAACCGTAGTTGCCTCGGACTTAGAAACCACGATGATCACCCATTTGGAGGTTCAATCAGAAGGAGATGGTGCCTTAGCTATTCCTGCGAAACTTTTATTGGAAGTTTTAAAAAACCTCCCCGATCAGCCTTGTGCCTTTCGGGTAAACATGGATAATTACGCGATCGAAATCAGCTACGATAATGGGAAATCCAAAATGGTTGGCTTCAACAGCCAGGACTATCCTAAGCTTCCAACTTCTGAATACAGCAGTTCCATTGACGTATCGGGAGAACTCCTGTCCAGCGCGATTTCAAAAACGCTTTTTGCAATAGGTACCGATGAAATGCGCCCAACCATGACCGGTGTATTATGCGAATTTTCGCCGGATAACATCACCTTTGTTGCCACCGATGCTCACAAATTGGTGCGCTATCGTCGAACCGATATTTCAACTACATCCAGTTCATCGTTCATTATTCCAAAAAAGCCGTTGAATCTGTTAAAAGGCAATTTGCGAGGCGAAGAGCAGGTGCGGATCGAATACAACGCATCCAATGCCACATTTACGTTCAATGACCTCACCCTAGTTTGCCGCCTTATTGAAGGAAAATATCCAAATTACGAAGCGGTAATTCCAAAAGAAAATCCGAATGTACTAACCGTTGAGCGGAATCAGTTTCACAATTCCATGCGAAGGGTGGCTATTTTTTCGAATAAAACCACGCATCAGGTGTTATTAAAAATGGCCGGTGCTGAACTTCAATTATCTGCTGAAGACATGGATTTTTCGAACGAGGCCAATGAGCGTCTTACCTGCAACTATCATGGAATGGACATGGAAATTGCTTTCAATGCCCGGCCTTTGGTGGAGATGCTTTCCATTCTAGAAACCGAATCCATACAGCTTTCCATGAGTGAGCCATCACGGCCTGGATTGTTAACACCCTTTGAAAATAAAAACACGAACGAACATATCTTAATGCTCGTAATGCCTGTGATGCTCAATCGATAGGTTCCATGACCAACCATCGAAGGAGTATTAGGTCACTTTCTGCCGAGGAAATCACCAAGTTACTGGTCGCGAACGGTTTTCCGGCGTTCCGAACCAAGCAATTGCTGCAATGGCTTTGGAACAATCATGCAACGAATTTCAGTGAAATGCACAATCTCGGTGAGGCGTTAACGCGCTTTCTTGAAGAACATTTTTTCATTGATCGTTTGAACATTCAGTCTACTCAAGTGAGTAAGGACCGCACGGTAAAATGCGGTTTCCAAACCCTGGATGGGGAGGTTATTGAAGGCGTGTTAATTCCAACTTCGTCGAGAATGACCGCATGCATTTCTTCGCAGGTAGGTTGCAGTTTATCCTGTTTATTTTGCGCCACAGGAAAGTTAAAACTCAAGAAAAACTTAAGCCCCGGCGAAATCGTAGATCAGGTGGTCCTCTTAGAGCAAATTGCCCAGGAACGGTACCAACAAGGATTGAGCAACATCGTATTGATGGGTATGGGTGAACCGCTGTTGAATTACAACAATGTTCTGCAAGCCATGGAACTTCTTACGGATCCCAACCGATATGGAATCAGTCCCAAAAGGATCACCTTGTCTACAGCGGGAATAGCTAAAATGATTCGAAAATTGGGGGACGATCAAGTACGATTTAATTTGGCCCTTTCCTTACATGCTGCGGATGATGATAAGCGAAGCGAGGTCATGGAGATTAACCAATCGAATGATTTAGCCACCTTGGCCGCTGCGCTCCTTTATTTTTATGAAAAAACGGAAACGCGCATCACGTTCGAGTATATTTTATTCAAGGATTTCAACGATTCCATTGAAGATGCTGCAAAATTGGCTGCTTTCGCGAAATGCGTACCCTGTAAAATAAATTTAATTGAATATAACCCTATTGATGCTGGCAGATTTCAACGATCCGATGATATAACTACCGAGGCTTTCAAGGCCTTTCTAGAACGAAAAAACATGATTGTGAATGTTCGACGAAGCCGCGGGAAAGATATCGATGCTGCCTGCGGTCAATTAGCCAATAAAATTCATCAATCCTAAAACCATTCCTTGATCGATTCAAAGGTTTTAAGGGTATTCACATCACCGCTTAATTTACAGTACTCTTCATAGGAATGGATGTAGCGTTGTATGAGCTCGGTGTTGGAGGCTGGTTCAAAGTACTTTCGTTCGGGGGTTACGTCGATTTTCTTTAAGAAGTCATGAATTTGAGCCTCGTCAAATACCAATCCGCTGACGCTCGGGTTAATATAAAACAAGACACCGTAAGGATTTTCATGCGAAGTAAACACCGAACTATGAAATTCGTCCATACGGGCAAGTATGAAAATTTTGGGTAAGTCTATTCCATGAATGGGCAACTCGAGCCAATTCGCAATAATGGAATAAATCAGCCCAACGGTTAAAGGATTTCCATGTTTATACTCCAGCACTTTGGCGATGTTTAATCCATCAAGATTCCATTCATATCCTTCCGCACAATGGAATCCATGAACCTTGAAAAAAACGTGATTCAGCACCTTCACTTGTTCAAACGCCGTTTGATGGTCGTTCAACTCTAACCAAACATCCTTTCGAAGCGATTCCATGTTTTGAAGGACATAGGCTTCATCCAAAGCGGGGTCGTGAATTTTAGATAAAGAAATTATCCCTTGAAGTAAATCTTTTTCGGGTGATTCTTTCCATGAACTCAGTTCTTTTTGCGCTGCATCCAATCGGATTAAATCGGTAATTTCTTTTGCACGTTCTCGATGAAGATCACTAAGCGAAGGATTCTCGGTTACTTGAAGCAACAAGTCAAGAATTTCGATGCCTTCAAAACGGATTACTTGCGATACCACCAAATAAATACGCTCATCTGGGTCTTCAAGCAATGCGACCAGCGCTTTTCGTTTTCGTATTGAACTCATGACAATGCAAATTTATTTTTGCAACCCATTGGGAATTTGAATCCCTCAATTGTTTATTAAAGTAAAAATGTTAATTGTTCTGTAACCTTATTTTTTACCCATCGTTTCAACAACAAAACCAAAGAATCTTGCTACAGGTTTTTGGAATTTTAAGGGGAGTAATATCCCCTTTTTTTGTATTTTTATTCCATGAAAATTTTTACCTACTGTTTCGTTTCGCTGCTGGTAGTTTGCTGCGGCGCAAAAAAAACCATCACAAATTCGTCTATGGAGGAATCAAACAAGAAATATGTTGGCATCATCCACGTGAATGAGGACGGATGTCCATGGTATATTGCGATTCCGGATTCGCTGAACCCGGGCGCGACGCTTGATTTTTCGCGAATTTATCCTGTAAACTTAAAAGATGGCATGAAAAAGAAGGGCCTCAAAGTTGAATTTACTTATACCCTTTCCAGAGCGATGAACCCGGTGGGTTGTACTGCCGATGCTGTGGTGCAACTGGATACAATTACCGTTATTCCATAACTTTCATAAAATCCAAAACTAAATAGCACAACGTTTTTCCAACGGTTCTTTCCTCGACTGCATTGTTTGATGCTCCTTCGCATAAATGCAGGTAGGCAATAGAAGGGTTTTTAAGTTGCAAAAGGGTTTTTCTTATTTGGCTTAAGGAAAATCCCGAGGGACTTTGCGCTGAAGAAGGCATATGTTCAAGGCAATCCAAGTCGATTTCCAACCCGGACATGGGTTGATGTTGAAGGAAGGCGTTAACATCCGTAGATAAATCGCGCCCTTGCAGGTAGGCGATGTAAGGAACAAATGCTATGGAATTCTCTTGGACAAATCGCTTAATGAACTCATTCATGGCGTATTCATCCACACCCAACACACAATACGTTTGAAGAGTTCTTTCAAGAATGGCCTTAGAAAAGGCATTGCCGGAATGGCGGAATTGAATGCTTCGGCAATCGAAATGTGCATCCATGTTTAGGACGGAAGTGAGTTCCCGTGTTTTTTTTGCCCAACGCATTGCCGGCAAAGCGTTATTGTGCCCTCCGCCGATGAGGATAGGAATTTGTCCGGGCAGGACGCAATGCGTTAGAACATCCTCCACGAAAAGATCCAGTTCTTCTACCAAGGCTCCAGCCGATTCTACGGTTTCCGGAAAGCTGCCAACAAAAACGATGTTGCCAATTAAATCAACCGAAGTAAGCCCGACAGGCATGGATAGAAAAAAAGCCATGAAAGCCGAAAATGCATGTTCAGTTCCTGGCCTGCCGTAATTCGCAAAAGGCCCTATCCCTTCGGAAATACCCAGCAGGAGAAAACGAGGGTTGTCTTGCTGGGTGGAAAACAAATCCACATAGTTGTATTCTCCAGGTCTTGATGTTCGGTTGCTGTTCGTGCAAACCGTAACTTTATCAACTAATTCAAATTGGTTATTCGTGGATCTCATAGTTTTGAAGCGCTTGAATAATTTCTTGCGGGATGCGTCGAGGTTTTAAACTTAGTTGGTCGACAAACACCAAGGTTGTGGTGGCGGTGGTGGTAACTTGATTCAGGGAATTAAAAAAGGTGTATTCAAAAAACACACTCGAGGCGCCTACGGAGGTGAGTTTTGTTTGAATACGAAATTCCTCATCGTAGCGCAGCGGGCGTAGGTACTCAATGTGCAGGGATTTCACTGGCAGAAGAATTCCTGTTTCTTCGAGTTCTCGGTAAGAAATATCAATACTCCTCAGGGATTCTACTCGGGCAAGTTCCAGGAAAACCGGGTAATTTCCATAATAACAAAAGCCCATTTGATCGGTTTCACTGTAGCGAATTCTCAGCTGTATTTCATATTCAAAAGAATAGCGCATTTGACGTAAAATTTATTTGGCAAATTACTGCTTTTTATTTTAAATTTGCTCCCCTCTTTTCGCTTGTTTTTTTAAGGTAAGTGAATGTGGGAAGTGGTAATAAAAAAAACATAAAAAACAAGCCCCTAAGCAGTTTTTTTTATCTTTTTTTTTGTCCACCTTTGTTTTGTGTTCATAATAGTTAGTTAATAGTTAATTAACATGGCGTGAGCCTGATTTTGAACGAGTTATTTAGTTGTTTTTATTTGTTATTATTCTATGTCAACACGTCATACTACCGTTTGGGAATCCTGTTTAACTATCATTCGCGACAACATTTCTCCTCAAGCATTTAAAGTGTGGTTTGAACCGATTGTTCCCATTAAACTTGAGCAAAATATTCTGACCATCCAAGTTCCATCACATTTTTTCTACGAGTGGTTAGAACAGCATTACATTCAATTGTTAAAAAAGGTAATCAAAAAAGAAATTGGGCCTGAAGCAACGTTGGAGTACAGCATTGTTATAGAGAATCATTCAAACCAAACCACTCCCTACACGGTTAAACTGCCCACGCAAAACGCGACCAATTCGCAGAATGCCGCCCAGTCTCTTCCCTTGCCTGCCGCTGAACCTCAAATCAAGAATCCATTCATTATTCCGGGGCTCAAAAAAGTTACCATTGCCTCCAACCTCATCCCCGGGCATACCTTTGAGAATTTTATAGAGGGGGAATGCAATCGCTTGGCCCGAGCTTCAGGTTATGCTGTTGCAAGCAAACCGGGAGGAACCGCATTTAACCCTCTTTTGATCTACGGGGGCGTTGGACTAGGTAAAACGCATTTAGCGCATGCCATCGGAATTTCCATCAAAGACCAGCATCCGAATAAAACAGTATTGTATGTGCAATCGGAGAAATTTGCCCACCAATTCATCGATGCTATTAAAAATCAAACAACCAACGATTTTATTCATTTCTATCAAATGGTGGATGTATTGATTATCGATGATGTTCAGTTTTTTGCAGGCAAAGAAAAGACGCAAGATGTGTTCTTTAGTATCTTCAATCATTTGCATCAAAACGGAAAACAGATCGTTCTTACGTCCGACAAAGCACCGGTAGAAATGCAAGGCATGGAACAACGGCTCTTGTCGCGCTTTAAATGGGGATTATCTGCCGACTTAACGATTCCAGACCTGGAAACTCGGATTGCCATTCTGCACAAAAAAATGCATGCAAGTGGCATTGAATTGCCCAATGAGGTGGTGGAATACCTTGCCTACTCCATAAACACCAACATTCGAGAAATTGAAGGGGCATTGAATACCTTACTAATGCAATCGAGTTTGAACAGGAAACCGATTACCCTGGAGCTCGCCAAGCAAATGGTCGATAAGTTTGTAAAAAATACCGCACGTGAGGTCTCTATTGAGTATATTCAGAAAATTGTTTGCGATTATTTTGAACTTCCAATAGAATTACTGAAATCGAAAACACGTAAACGCGAGGTGGTTCAGGCTCGACAAATCAGCATGTATTTCTCGAAAAAAATGA
>RFQF01000046.1 GCA_009925805.1 Flavobacteriia bacterium
GCGCCGTCCATTACCACTGCATTCATTCCGATGAGGCAGTTTTTTCCTAAGTAAGCTCCGTGTATAATCGCTCCATGGCCCACATGAGCCCCTTGTTGCATGATGATGTGTTTTCCGGGAAACATGTGAACTACGCAATTTTCTTGAACGTTGCAGCCGTATTCCAGGGTAATCCTTCCCCAATCCCCTCGAATTACTGCTCCAGGACCAACATAGCATTTTTCACCAATGATTACATCACCGATAATGACCGCGGAGGGGTGTACAAAAGCGGAAGGGTGAACGACAGGAACCAAACCCTTGAAAGCATAAAAGGCCATATTTCTTCAATAAATAAAAGGTTCGCAGCTATCCTACGAACCTTCAGTGAGCAATACTGGATTCGAACCAGTGACCCCTACCCTGTCAAGGTAGTGCTCTAAACCAACTGAGCTAATTGCCCTTAGCTATTACTTGTTGCAGCTGCTGCCTCTTCTTCAAGCCGCTGTTTTTCTTCCTCTTCAATTCTTCGTTGAATTTCCTCCAGCCAAGCTTTGTTATTGATTTCTAACTCCTTGACCGGAATAAATCCTCGACCGGTTATCGGAAAAACCTCTTGCAATTCACCACTGTAATAAAATTCAAAACATAATCCTCCGAAAGTATATTCTTTTTCCCCAATCTTGAACGTGGAACCTCCCACCTGAGGATTTGTCTTGGGTTTACTTTTTTGATATCCTAAATTGAACAAGGTACCTAGTACTTCAGGACGGTTCGAGAGGGTAAAACCTGCACGTTCCCAATGTGCCTGAAATTGGCGCATTAAAAGCGCGGTGTAGAGGTAGGAATAATAATGATCTCCACCTTTAATCAATCGTTGAATGGTTTTATTTTTATGGGCCGGAATACTATCGTCAATAACTTCAGGAAAGGAATCGCGCACGTTGATGATTTTTTGGAAATAATCTCCCGGGTAAAAGGGGTCGTTAGGGCTAAATAACGTGCGTTCAATTCGGTAAGCTGTATGTTCTAAAATTCCCGAAACTCCATAACCGCGATTGGAGGGGAGGATTAATCGAGAATAAGGATAAACATATTGCTTGAATTTCTCCCTTCCTGAATTAAACATGCGCAATTGTTCTGCAACAACGCAGAGAATGATAATTCTGGATTCTACCCCGGTTAGCCGTGAAACGGAATCAATGGACCGCTTGTCTTTCGCTAAGGTGGTGCAAAATTGTTTCCATGCCTTATAATTGGACCATTCATAGACAGATTCAGCTTTTACCTTAGCGTCTTTTTTGATCGAATTTAACGCTGCCATGAATTCGGAATTATTTTTCAATTGAACCTCTATGGCATCCAACATCCGAAGCGCAGTGTAGATATTCTTACTTTGATGGTAAGCATCCACAATGATTTTAGCGTTTTGCGGGTAAAACCGTGCAACAATCCCGAGTTTTTGAAACATGAGATATTCATCCTTGACCAAGGTAGCACTGTCTTTTTTGGATTCGTTGCCGTATTGGTTGGCCATGGATTCGTAATACCGATTGTTTACATCCACATTTCCAGCATCGTTGGTCCATTTGAATTTAACTGCTAAGGCCGTTAGAATTAGGAAACAAGCAATGGCGGCTAATATATGAACCCCTATGAGGTAGGTATATTTTAGCCAAATTTTCCATTTAGGCTTTTTGATCTGTGGTTTTTCTTCCATCGTTCGTTGCGCAAAGCTAAAGAAATAAATTCAGCCAAAAAAAATAGGGTTTATCTCTTGGTTAAAACGGAACCTCAGCGAATAACGTAATCGGCTGTTGATTTTTTGGATGAAAGAAAGTAAGTTGTTTGGCGTGGAGGTATAAACGGTCGCTTGGGGTTCCATAAAGTTCATCGCCTACGATGGGGGTGTTCAAGCCTTGATGATGCGCTGCATGAACCCTCAGCTGATGCGTCCGACCGGTTTCTGGATACATGGCCACGCGCGTGCGCATGTTTTGCACCGCAAGAACGTTAAATGAAGTAACGGCTACTTTTCCAAATTCGAAACACACCATTTGATGAGGTCGATGATCCAGGTTTAGCCGTAGCGGTAGGGAAATGGTTCCTTCTAATTGTTCTATCGGCGATTCCAGCAGTGCTTCATAGCATTTTTTCACTTTTTTTTTGGCAAATTGTTGCTGAATTTGGGCATGGGTTACGGGATTCTTCGCCAAAAGTAAAATTCCAGAAGTGGCCATGTCCAAGCGATGTATCGCTTTTATGAAGGCTAATTTTGGGAACTGTATTTTTAAACGATCTTCTACCGAATCAAACCCAGTTCTCCCGGGTACTGAAAGCATGTTATAGGGTTTGTTGACCGCAATCAAAGATTCATCTTCAAAAAGAATTTCCAAGGGAGTATCCTGAACGAGGGTCAATAGAGGATTTTTATCCACGGTTAGACCTTTTAGTTGAAATTTCAAAATCGGTTCGCATTTGGCCCTGCAGGCAGGATAATATCCGCCGTGTCTGCGCAATTCACCGGGTGGAGGCGCTCCCCACCAAAATTCCGCAAAGCAGCGCGGAACCAACCCGTGCAAGGCGGCAAAGTGTACGAGTTTAGGAAGCACACATTCGCCCGTCCCTGCAGGAGGAATACTCTCGGAAAATTCCTGAAAAACATCGAAAATGGTGGAGCTTTCACTTGCGAAATTTTGTAAGCGATATGCTTCAAATAACCTGATTTGCAGTGCTTTGGAGGTGTCTTGTCGTAAGGTTTTGAGTTGTTCGATTTCCTCGTAAATGGAATCTAGGCGTTGGTGAATTTCGGACAGTTTGCGTTTATTTTCACGCTTTAAAAATTTCATTTGAAGCTGTTCCGTTTTGCTTTCTTCGTTTAATTGGAACAACAAGGTCTCATTTTTGGGGTCTTTTGAGCGAAGCGCATCACGCTTTGATTTATTGCGGGCTATCAAGGATTTCAATTCCATCATCGTGCTTTCGAACTCCTGATGTAGTTGTTTTTTTTCTTGGTGGATGTTTTTCAGTTGGGGGCCTTGTTCTATATCTCGAATTTTTAGCGTGAGTGCGTCAAGTTCCTTTTCGCCCGAAAGAAAAAATCCGTTAGGATCTAAGGTGTCGAAAATGGGGGGAACAAACCCCGTGATTTGCGTTGCGTCATGGATTTTTCCCGAAAAACCGGCCAGATAACGGATACCTACGGAGGATTCAACCACTAATACGCCAAACATTTTTCCAAGGGCAGTGAGGTCGAACTGGAAATGTTGATCTATCGAGTCTTGAAGTGCCAAAGCAGCGGCGATTGCCCAAGGATGCGGTTGGTATTGATGCGGAAAATCAAAGGAATCAGGTAATGGAACTTCGGGTGGGTTTTGAAAAATATGCAAGTAATCTTCCAGCATGCGTTCATTCATCCATTCGAGCGATTTTATCGTTGAATAATTTGATTTTTCGCTGCTTGTATAGTTTTCCAATGGCTTGTTTAAAGGTCTTTTTACTCATTTGAAATTGACTATAGATAGCGCTTGCATCCGATTTGTCTGTTAAAAATAAAAACTTATGCTCTTGAAAATAGGTCATAATTTGCTCTGTCGCCTCATCGTATTTTTGCGGTTGTGTCGAGCTGATTTTTAGGTCCATTTTACCATCTGGACGCACAGCGCTTACATACACCTCCAAGGTCTGACCAAGTTCAATAGGTATTTTACATTCGTTTCGGTACAACATGCCCAGGTATTTTTGGTCAGCAATACCACGCCATCCCAATTCATGATGTTCGGTTACCAAAAAACGTACTCCTCGATTCACCTGTTCGGGTTGCGCGGGAAGCAATTTTTTATTGATTTTCATGCTGCCAAAAAGGCGATCGGTGGCGGCATCGTAGCAAAGCATCACCGGGTAAGCTTCGCCAATATCTATTCCTTCGCGTTGTTCTGAAAAGGGGATGAACAAGTCTTTGTCGAGTCCCCAATCTGCAAAAGCGCCATGCATGTTCATTTCCGTCACTGAAAGAAACGCACAAGCATCCAAGGTTAATTTCGGAACTTCTCCAACGGCTACACGTCGGTTCACGGAATCTTTCATGAGAAAAGCACGTACTTCGTCCCCTTCTTGCGCATTTTCATTGAGGTATTTTTTGGGGTAAAGGACTTCTTCTTCATCCAAATGTTCGTCGACTTTTCCCTGAACGTAGGCACCCTGAGGAGTGAAGCGCATTAGGGTAAACCGGTGTATTTCGCCGAGTTGCATCATGGGGTAGGGGGTCTTCGACGGTTACGTTTATATTTTCCTGTGGTAACGCTCAATTTATTTGGATTTCTTCGATCCCACCATTTTTTTTTGGGAATCACCTCCTCAGGTTTTTCTTCAGCGATTTCCAGTTGTTCGCTTTCTGGGGTTCGAGCTACATGATTGATGTCACCGGGTTGATCGGAATTCTCCGGGTTAATCCATTTCAATTGATAGCTCTGTTTTTTGGGTCGTCCGGTTTTAGGATCGTAAACGTAAATGGATGCATTTTTTTCTTCCGGGGCGTCGTTTATGGCAATGACGTCTTCTTGTAAAACAAAGCGATCATCTACCCATACATAAGCATCGTAGGAAAAATCAGGAACATAGAAAGAATACACCCCATTCAAAGAGGGATTTTCAGGAGAAAGATGATCGAAAACAATGCGATTCCGTTTTTCGTCCATTTGTAAGGCCATGCTGCTTTTGTCCGAATATTCAAAAACCACTCTTTTAAGCACTTTTTTCTTGTTTACAAACAAGGGACTTCCAAATTTAACGGCATTTCCTTTAAAGGAAAGCACATCGATTAATTTGAAATTACTGCTCGAGGTACCTCCATCCCAACCGAGCAAAACGTATTGATAATCCC
The DNA here is from genome assembly GCA_009925805.1 of Flavobacteriia bacterium. GTDB lineage: Bacteria > Bacteroidota > Bacteroidia > Flavobacteriales_D > Crocinitomicaceae > UBA952. Next base: position 4,862 of record RFQF01000046.1, read on the forward strand.
CATTATATTCAACCGTTATCATTTTATAATACAGGGCGCCGTACCAATTTTTCGCATCCAACACGCCCTCGGGTATGGGTGTGTAGGGGTCATTGACATCCACGAGTTCCGTGAGGTATACTTTTTCTTCATCGGCATCCCATCGAGCTACAAACCCCGAATAGGTGTAGGAAAAGTCGGGAAATTCAAGGTTCCAATGGACAATTCTAACGAGCCCGTCATCGCTTCGCAAATCTGCCACCGATTTTAATTGATTGAGGGAGTAATTAAAGGCTCCTTCACGGGTTAGAAATTGTTGCATTGCTTGCGTAAATACCTTATTTCGTTGCAGCATTTCTTGCTCCGTTTTCGCTGAGCGCAATGCATCGAGAAGCTCTTTTAATTGATTTTCATTTTCGGTAAGCGTCTGGCTTTGAGCACAAAAGCTCAACAATAGAAAGAAAAGCAGGGCTTTTTTCATACGCGTTAAACCTTTAATGACAGAAAAGGTTACGTTCATTCTACCTTGCTTAAGGCCTCAATAGCATCGACTGGATTTTCCGAATTGAACACAAAATTTCCAGCTACTACAGCATCGGCTCCTGCACCCACAAGCAACATGGCGTTCTCCAAGTTTACACCACCATCCACTTCAATAATCAATGGTAGCCCAAGATCCATGATAAGTTGTTTCAATTCGGTGACTTTACTGAAGCTGTCCGAAATAAACGATTGACCTCCAAATCCCGGATTTACCGACATAACTAATACTAAATCGATTTCATTCATGAGGTGTTTTAGCACAGAAACAGGGGTATGGGGATTTATAGCCACACCGGCTTTTATGCCCAAAGATTTAATTTTTTGAACCGTTCGATGCAAATGGGTGCAAGCCTCATAATGCACCGTGAGAATATCCGCCCCGGCCAATTTAAATTCCTCCAAGTACGGATCAGGGTTTTGGATCATGAGGTGAACATCCAATACTTTCGAGGTATGTTTCCTGACGGCTTTTAGAATGGGAAACCCGAAGGAAATGTTGGGAACAAAAACACCGTCCATCACATCTATATGGATCCATTGCGCAGCAGATTGATTCAGCATTTCAACATCGCGCTGAAGGTTGCCAAAATCACAAGAAAGCAGGGAGGGAGAAACGATCATAAGGTAGTTAATGGAATGCGGTTAGGATTTCGAAACTGCTCAAGGCTTTTGGAATCACGGTGGTAAATATCAATATAAAATACGAGCCGATCGCGCAAGGTGGAAACGGTTTGATAACAAACGCTGATCGGAATTTTGATTTTTAATGCGATTACCTGATGTTTTCCTTTATTCACAAGACTATCAATGGTGCTCGAAGGCATGCTGTTTTCTTCCCTCCCTTGTTGATCATAGGTTAAAAAGTGCTTACCCAGTTCCGTAGGGAATTCACAACGCATACACCCGTGAGAGAAACTTCGAACAGCTCGGTTAAAAAGCCCTTTTTGGGGGGTGTCGTGCACATAAACACTGTGGCTATTGTTGAATTCAAATTTTATAATTCCTAAACTATTCCATCGGCCAGGCGTTTGCACAATGCTGTAACCGTTGGAATTTAGGTTTATTGTATTAACATCTAAGCGGTTGGTGTCCTTGTACCCTCGGATAACGTAATGATGCTTTGCAAGGTAGTTCTTATTTTTTCGAACATCCGGCATGATTTCTTTTTTTATAATGCTGGCAGGAACCTTCCAGGAAGGAAAAATTACAATACTGCTAATTGCTGAACTGAGTTCGGGCGTTTCATTGGAGCGTTTTCCAATCACGATGCGATGCTTCGCTTTGAGGCTATCGTTGGCATAAAAATAAAGACAATATTCCGGTAAATTGATGAGCACAAGTCGTCGGAAATCGAGTTTGCTCTGACGAATTTTCTCTAAGCTCAAGGCGGCACGCATCAATTTATGGTGGGTAGATTCACACAGGGCTTCTACCGTGTAATCATTGATTTCTAAGGTGGAATCCAACCCATTTTGCAGCTTAAAGTTCAATAAGGCTGTTTCAAAAGTTTGAACGGAGGAGTTTTCTTGTTTCAGATACCCTTTATTTTTTAACACCGATTTAGCCAATTGAGTGCGTTGTGCTTCGTTGCTGTAATCCTTTGTTTTTAGGGTTAGTGTGTCGTGCGGGTATTTCATGCCGAATGCATATATTTTCTCCGATAAATTTCGAAAGGATGCGTTGTTCATCGGACCCATCGATTGCAACATCGAACCTGCTTGTTCCAGCGATTGACATTGGGATAACTTCAATAATTGGTCCATGGATGGTTCGGCAAGTTTCGATTTAATCCTACCGCTGGTATCCAGGAACCCATGCTCACGTATAGCCACCATGCGAGCAAGCATTAGTACTTTTGTCATGTCGGATTCAATCGCATGCATTGTTGTGTTTTTTACGGCAAGATATTCTTGAGGAATTCCAAAGGCTAACGATCGATTAAACAACAGGGTGAATATACTATCGCGTTGCGATTTTGAAGAGGCGTCTTCCAGTAAAAAGGGTTGAAAATCTCGGTTTTTGTAGTATGTACGAAGGATCGTAATATCCTCCTCGGAGAATGCCCGACGCATGAGGGAATCGCTTTCTAAGTATCGTTCTAATTTAACCTCATTCGAAAGCGACGGATCGTTAAGAAAATTTTTTTCACGTTCCTGTTGACGTCCACAAGAAATTGCGAGGAGGAAGCAGAAAAATAAAAGTAAAGGGTTACGTGAAATCACACGCTAATATACTTAAATTTGAGAAGCATTACGCGGGCGATATGGTGATTTCAGTGGTTTATTTGTTAATTCTGTTGGTTACCTTGATTAGCTATGAAGGTTTTCGTCGCCAGTACTGGCGAGAGGAGTACTTGTTTAATCCATATGCCATTTCCAATGGCCAGAAATCCTTAGGCGTATTCAGCCATTTTTGGTTTCATGCCGATTGGCAACATTTAATTTTTAATATGCTGTCCTTGTTCATGCTTGGCAGCGTTTTAGAGTCTTTTTGGATCAGGGATTTTGGCTATGCGGAAGGTTCCATTTTATTTTTAATTCTCTACCTTTTCGGTGGGGTAGCTTCTACTATTCTTCCGTTTTTCAGGCATCGCTACGATCCAAACTACCGTTCCTTAGGTGCTTCAGGTGCTGTATCTGCTGTGGTTTTTGCCGCAATTATGTGGTATCCTAAGATGCAGTTAGGGTTGTTGTTTTTTCCCATTCCCATTCCTGCCTATATATTTGGACCCCTCTATTTAGCCTTTGAATACTATGCGATGCGTCGGGGAAATACACAAATTGCGAACGACGGACACATCAGTGGAGCTTTATTCGGGATACTGTTTGTGCTCCTTTTGGAACCTTCTAAGTTGGGTGAGTTTTTAAATAATTTTTGACATGCTTTACGTCAACAACAACGGCAAAGTTCTTCCCAGAGAATCCTACAACCTGCAAGCCGGGAGTCGTGCCTTCCTTTACGGAGACGGTGTTTTTGAGAGTATCCGGATTTTTGGTGGAAAACCCATTAACCTCGACATTCATTTTAAACGGTTGTTCAAAGGTGCTGAAGCACTTTGCATAACGATCCCAGACTACTTACATGGTGAATTTTTGACCGAAAAAATGCTTGAGTTAATTGCATTATCTCAAATTACAACGGGAGGGCGTTGCCGCGTTAGCGTGGATCGAACAGCCGGTGGAACCTATCGGCCAGAGAAAAACGACGCTGTTTTTTTTATCGAAGTGATGCCTTTGGAGGAAAATGAATTTATCCTGAATTACAAAGGATTGGAAGTGGACATTTACAAGCCTTTGAAGTTAACCAAGACGTTTCTTTCTCCATTTAAAACGAAAAATGGGTTGGTGAAGGTCATGGCTGCCGTGCATGCTGCAGAGCAAGGACTCGATGATTTTTTACTTACCAACGAACAAGGGAACATTATTGAATCGAGTAACAGTAATCTGTTTATTGTGAGCAATGGAGTACTCTACACGCCCGGATTAGAAGAAGGGTGCATTGGTGGAACCATGCGCATGTTGGTCATTAACATCGCTGTTCAAAATAACATTCGCGTTTATGAATGCCCAATACTCCCCCATAATTTACTTTCTGCGGATGAGATTTTCCTCACCAATGCCATTTCGGGAATTCGTTGGGTAGGGGGATATCGTACAAAACGCTACATGAATGTCACCTCCCGACGGTTAATGATGCTGTTGAATGCCTATTGGAATAAGGAACTTGGCTTGGGGTAGTTACCAATAATAGGCTTCCTCTAACATCCAGCGATCTTGAACCCTTAAAGTTTGTTCAATCACATCTCGAACGGCCCCTTTTCCCCCGCAACAGGGCGAAACATAGGCCGCGGCTAAGCGAGTATCCAGGCTTGCGTCGTGGGGAGCCGTAGCTAAGCCAACCGCGCGCATCACGGGAATATCCGGGATGTCATCTCCCATATACAAACACGCTAAAGGATCGAGGTCATATTTTTGCTGCAAGGAATTGAACACTTCCAGTTTGTTGTTCGAACGCAAATGCACTTCGGTTACACCAAGCGCCTCGTAGGCTATTTTGACTTGATGTGAGGTTCCGCCGGTGATTAAAAAAACCTTGAACCCAACCTTGCATGCGTATTGTAGCGCGTAGCTGTCACGAGAATGTACCGTGCGCACGTAATCAGAACCATCCAACATCACCGTTCCGTCGGTTAATACACCATCGACATCGAAGATAAAATTCCGGATGGACTTTAGTTTGATTTTATAATTCATGATATTTTTTACGAATTTGTTCACTCATAAGTTGGTAGATGCCTAAAAGATGCGGCGAATGTTCGCTTATCCGTTGCTCCTGATCTTGGATCATATCTTGGTCGTTTCTACGTGCGGGACCGGTTTGCAGATCCCCGTTTGATAGGGCATTCTTGAGGGTTTGTTGCAACAGCGGAGTGAACAGGGTAACATCGAGGGAGGGGGGCACCATCTGAAGTCCCTCCTTGAATAAGTAATATCCAAAATTATTCAACATCACAGCTGCCATATGGCACATGCGTCGCTCCTCAGAGGAAACGATATGGGCATTTGTCCCAAGACGTTCTATGAATTCCCTGCCCAAATCTTGAAAAGCCGAGGGAACATCCAACAAAAAGGGAATTTGTTCGATTTCGGGCAAACAAGCTCGATGAATGCTCTGTAAAGGGTACAAATATCCGACGTTTTCTAATGCACTTTGATGGAATCCCGCACAAATGAAAATGGGGATATTTGGAGGCAGTGTCGCAACTACGGAGTCAATGCGGTCGTTTTGAACGGTCACCAGAAAAAAATCTACCGGACTTTGTGCGTCAAGCTTGAAAGCCCCATGAATCTTGCAGAAATCTTCCGTTTTTTCGACGGTGGATCCTTGAACGAACAGACCGTGCTGATCGTTTTTTTGGATTTCACGCGCGAAAAGGGTAGCCAAATTTCCTGTTCCTAGCAGGCCTACATTCCATGACATTTTTTGAATTTTTTACCGCTTCCGCAAGGGCAGGGGTCATTACGGTTGATTTTGGGTTCAACCACAATGGGACTTCGCTTTTCTGCGGGTGGGGGAGGCATCCCTGCGCCTGAGGAACTGCTTTGCTGAAATCTTGGGGGTAGTCCGGAGGTTGTACTGCTGGTTGAAGCCTTGGCATAGTTTCGCTGCGTAGCTTCACTGTTGGTTTGCCGCATACTTTGGTCGCCCGGGATGTCCAAATTCATCAATAATTCAACCGCTTCTTGATTGATTCGTGAAATCATGTTTTCGAATAAACTGTACGCTTCAAGTTTGTAGATTACTAATGGATCTTTTTGCTCATAGGTAGCATTGTTTACAGCGCTTCGTAAGTCGTCCATTTCCCGAAGGTGCTCTTTCCATTCGTTATCGATAATCCCGAGGAGGATATGTTTTTCGAATTGTTTCGAAATAAGTTTTCCTTTACTTTCATAGGCTTCTTGAAGATTAACAATCAACTGAACTTCCCGCTTGCCGTCGGACAATGGGAAAACGATGTTCTTGTAGCGGTCGGACATGGTTTCATATACTTCCTTGATTTGTGGCATGGTCCGTTGAACGATTTTTTCCTGTTTTCGTTGATATTGCGTCAACATGGATTCATACACCGTTTGCGTAAGTTGGTCCACCTCAGAACTGTTGAATTGTTCTTCCTTAATAGGACTCACAATGCCCAAAAGTCGAAGCAACTCCATTTCGAATTCATGGAAGGAAGTGTTTTTGGTGCGCTCCACCGTTTGCCGGCTTAGGTCATAAAACATGTTGTCGACATCAATGTCTAAGCGATCTCCCATTAAAGCATTTTTGCGCAATTTGTAGATTTTTTTCCGTTGCGCGTTCATTACGTCATCGTATTCTAACAGGCGTTTACGCATGCCGAAATTATTTTCTTCCACTTTTTTCTGAGCTCGTTCGATGGACTTAGAGACCATACTATGGGTAATAACTTCTCCTTCTTTCAGTCCCATTCGGTCCATGATTTTTGCGATTCGCTCTGAACCGAATTTGCGCATGAGGTCGTCTTCTAAGGAAACAAAAAACTGCGATGTTCCGGGGTCACCTTGCCTTCCTGAACGACCACGTAACTGCCGATCCACGCGCCGAGAGTCATGCCGTTCGGTTCCCACAATCGCTAATCCACCAGCTTCCTTTACGCCTTCGCCTAATTTAATATCGGTTCCCCGACCTGCCATGTTTGTGGCAATGGTAACAGCGCCGGATTTCCCGGCATTCGCAACAATTTCGGCTTCTTTTTGGTGATACTTTGCGTTAAGTACTTGATGGGGAATTTTCCTGAATTGAAGCATTTTACTGAGCAATTCAGAGATTTCAACGGTCGTAGTTCCTACGAGAACAGGTCTTCCCTCGCTCACCAATTTAGCCACTTCATCGATGACCGCCCCAAATTTTTCACGGGCCGTTTTGTATACCATATCGTTCTCGTCTTTACGAATAACCTTCCGGTGGGTGGGTATCAACACCACATCCAATGCATAAATATCGAAGAACTCTTTAGCTTCGGTTTCTGCGGTTCCGGTCATACCGGCTAGTTTGTGGTACATTCGGAAATAATTCTGCAGCGTAATGGTGGCATAGGTTTGTGTGGCTGCTTCAATTGTCACATTTTCTTTAGCCTCAATTGCTTGGTGAAGTCCATCGGAATATCTTCGTCCCTCCAGGATTCGTCCGGTAGACTCATCCACAATTTTCACTTTTCCCTCCAATATCACATATTCTACTTCTTTTTCAAAAAGCGTGTAGGCCTTGAGCAACTGGTTCACGGAATGGATGCGTTCGGATTTGATGGAATAATCGCGCACTAAGGCATCTTTTTTCTCGATGAACAGGTCCTCGCTCAACCCTTGTTCTTGAAGTTTTACGAGCTCCGCACCAATGTCCGGCATGATGAAGAAATCGTTGTCATCGTTTCCTGAAATTAAATCAATGCCTTTTGAAGTAAGTTCAATGGAATTGTTTTTTTCATCGATCACAAAGAACAATTCTTGATCAATGACTTTCATGTTTTTGCCCTGTTCTTGGAGGTAGTAATTCTCGGTTTTCTGCAAGTGAACTTTGACCCCTGGTTCGGAAAGGAATTTAATCAAGGCCTTATTTTTTGGCAATCCTCGGTGAGCTCGAAGTAAGGCAATACCCCCTTCATCGAGCATGGTTTTTTCTGCCTTTTTATCGTTTTGCAATTCATTGAGCACAACCAAATTCTTTTTAGCCTCCAACAGGAATTTCTGAACAACCTCTTTTTGTGCGTTCACGATGCGTTCGACCCGAGGTTTTAATGCCTGAAACTCTTGTTCGCCTCGGTGTTCCGTGGGACCAGAAATGATCAAAGGAGTTCGGGCGTCATCGATAAGCACTGAATCCACCTCATCCACAATGGCAAAGTGGTGTTTTCGTTGTACCATCTCGCTGGGATGACCAACCATATTATCCCGTAAATAATCGAACCCGAATTCATTGTTGGT
>RFQF01000047.1 GCA_009925805.1 Flavobacteriia bacterium
CATCGGACTCTCATGGGCGTGATCCCACGTGTGCTTGTCGCCGCGGTAGTCCCCATGAAAGGTTAAGAAGTAAAGACGAAACATGTAGATGGCTGTCATCGCGACTGACACCATGAGTAACCCATAAATTAATGGATTGTACGAAAAGAGGTGCCCCAAAATTTCGTCTTTGGAGAAAAAGCCCGAGAGCAAAGGAAAGCCGCTAATGGCCAAGGTACCTATGAGAAACGTCCAATGCGTGATGGGCATAATCTTCCTTAGGCCGCCCATTTTTCGGATGTCTTGTTCGTGATGCATTCCGTGAATTACACTTCCAGACCCTAAAAACAGCAAGGCTTTGAAAAAAGCATGGGTGGTAACGTGAAAGATCGCGACAGAGTAAGCGCCTAATCCTAGGGCAACCACCATCAAGCCTAATTGAGAAACGGTTGAATAAGCCAACACTTTTTTGATATCGTTTTGCCGAAGAGCCATGAAGGCAGCAGCAATGGAAGTAGCGACACCAACGTATAGCATAATATCTTTCGTCAATGGAGCCATTTCAAACAAGAAATTCGAACGTGCCACTAAATAAATTCCAGCCGTCACCATGGTAGCTGCGTGGATGAGGGCAGAAACGGGCGTAGGTCCCGCCATGGCGTCGGGTAACCATGTAAATAAAGGAATCTGGGCGCTTTTGCCTGTTGCAGCCAGGAATAAACACAAGGTAATTCCTAGGAACATGACCGTACTCACGGTGGGCATTTGTTCTACCGTTTGTGCTATTTCGAGAAAATTGAGGGTACCAAAAGCGTTCAATAGCATGAAAATGGCGAAAATCAAACCGGCATCTCCGATTCGGTTCATCACAAAGGCCTTACGCGCAGCCAAGCTATTCGCGATTCCTTTCTTGGGATCACTGTAATGAAAACCAATCAACAAGAACGAACAAATACCAACCCCTTCCCAACCGAAGAACAAAATCAAGTAATTTCCTCCTAAAACCAAGAGGAGCATAGCGAAAATGAACAAATTTAAGTAGGTGAAGAATTTGTAATACCCTTCATCGTCCTTCATGTATCCCATGGAAAAGAGATGAATTAAGGTGCCAATTCCCGTGATAATCAAGGCCATCCAAATGGAGAGATGGTCGATTAAAAAGTTGATTTGAATACTAAATTGATCCAACTTCAACAAAGTAAAAACATCCACTTGGACGGGCGAATTTACCTTATTAAATAGGGTTAGGACGATTAAAAAGCAAGTGAAAATCACCCCTGTACCCAAGGCTCCTGAAATATTTTTCGGTAGATGCTTCCCCAACATCCCATTGATTAATCCTCCGAGTAACGGTAAAGCCAAAAGTATAAAAACCAATCCTTCAACGCGCATAACTATCCTTTAAGTTTATTGAAAATACTGATGTCGATGGTACGCAGTTGACGGTAAGCCAAAATTAAAATCGACAAACCCACTGTGGCTTCGGCTGCAGCCACAACGATGATGAAAAACACGAAAATTTGAGCGTCGGCATTGTTGTAATAACAGGAGAACGTTACCATTAATAAATTGACCGCATTTAACATCAGTTCAATGCACATTAAGAGCACGATCATGTTTCTGCGAATCATTACTCCAAAAGCCCCAATAACAAAAAGCAACGTGGCTAGAATAACATAAAAATCAACATTGATAGGCGTGGCTTGCGGCATATTAATCAATCATTTGTTTTTCGCGTTTGGCGAGCAGAATCGCACCCACCATCGCTGAAATAAAAAGAATACTCGAAATTTCAAAAGGAACTACATACTTCGTAAACAGGGTGTTTCCTAGGTTTTTCACCAAGCCGATATTGCTCAAAGCCACATTGTCTCCTGGTTGAGAAACAAGAACGATGTCTTTCAATGCCGCGATAAACACGACAAACAAGGTTCCTGCGGCAATGCTGGCAATAATCCATGAAAGGGTAGGGGTTTTGGGCTCCGACTCTTTATTCAGGTTAAGCAACATGAGTACGAAAAGAAACAACACCATAATGGCTCCCGCATAAACGATGAGGTTGACAATCGCCAAGAACTGCGCGTTCATCATGATGTACAGTCCGGAAATAAAGAAAAAGGTGACCACTAAATACAACACACTGCGCACCGGATGTTTACTGATAACAACCATCAGCGCTGCTGCGACGGTTAAGGCGCCAAGAATTTGAGTTAGGATCGTTGCTATCATACGTGGGTTCGTTTTCCGGTGAATTGACGCTTGGTAATATCGATGCGAGAATCTGCGGGTTCTACCAATTTGTCTTTGCCATAGATGAATTCACCTCGTTCGAACTGGGTGGGCACCAAACGGTCGGTTAAAAACACCGCCTCCTTTGGACAGGCCTCTTCGCACAAACCGCAAAAAATACAACGCAGCATGTTGATTTCATAAGTCACGGCATATTTCTCCTCGCGGTACAAGTGCGCCTGGTCCTTCGTACGTTCCGCGGAGGTCATCGTAATCGCCTCAGCCGGACATGCCACTGCACATAACCCGCATGCGGTACAATTCTCACGTCCTTGTTCATCGCGTTTGAGCACATGCATACCGCGGTAAATGGGGGCGAATTCTCGTGTTTCTTCGGGGTATTTTACCGTCTTACGGCGCTTTAATATATGCTTGAAGGTAACCATCATTCCTTTGAGAATCGCGGGAATATATAGCTTTTCCACAAACGTCATCGGTTTATCCGAAACAACTTTTTTTCTATTCGTGAGTGACTCCATAGCGTTCAATTAAAACCAATGATGATAAAATGCCACAACAAAACCGGTGATTAACATATTCACCAAGGCGATCGGGATTAACACTTTCCATCCGAGGTGCATGAGTTGGTCAAAACGAAAGCGTGGAATGGTCCATCGAATCCACATGAAGACGAAAATCAAAAGGAAAATTTTAGCAAAAAATACAGCAACCCCGATAATAGCCAAGAGGTTCGGGTTATCCTTCAAGGCATCCATTCCCGGGAAATTATAGCCTCCAAAGAAAAGAATGGCCATGATGGCAGAGGATACAAACATCGCCACGTATTCGGAGAATAGAAATAAACCCAATTTCATGGAGCTGTATTCGGTATGGTATCCGCCTATGAGCTCGTTCTCGCATTCGGGTAAGTCAAAAGGAGCTCGGTTGGTTTCGGCCAAGGCGCAAATGAAAAATACGATAAAAGCCACAGGTTGATACCAAATATTCCAATTTAGTCCATGCTGGCTTTCAACAATCGCTCTAAGGTCTAGGCTTCCGGAAATCATGATGATGGTAATGGCCGAGATTCCCATCGCCAATTCATACGAAATCATTTGCGACGAGGCGCGAATTGCGCCAAATAAAGAGTATTTATTGTTGGAAGCCCAACCACCAATCATGATCCCATAAACGCCAATAGAAATGATGCCGAAGGCAAAAAGAATCCCAATGTTGATTTCGGCCACTTGTAGGGAAATCTCCCTTCCAAACAAATGAAGGTTGGGGCCCCAAGGAATGATAGCGCTCGTAATCAAGGAAGTAAACATGGCAATACCCGGACCAATAATGAAGAGCCATCGATCGGCATTCATGGGGGTAAAATCCTCCTTCATGAACATTTTCACGCCGTCAGCAATCGGTTGTAATATTCCGAAAGGTCCTGCACGATCCGGTCCTACACGGTCTTGAATCCACGCGGCTAATTTCCGTTCGAAATAGGTTTGGTAGGCAGCGATTCCCAACGAAATCAGGAACAAAAGCACCACCAAAACCAACTTATCCATCCAGTAAAAAGTTTCCATTAGCCAATACGTTTTACGGGTTTGTCAATCGTGGTAGCATATTTCCCTTGAGCAATGACGGATTGTCGGTTGATTACACGAGGGCCAAGGATATTCCATTCAGAAGCGTCTTTTTTCTCAAAACGGCAGTCGTTGCATAACCAAGCTGTTTTTTGATCAATCGCTTCCACCTCGCCATACTTGTCTTTTCGCGCGGTAACACGATAAATTTCATTGCCAAACATCCAAACCACGGCCTTTCCGCAACATTTGGTACAAGACCTTTCAGCTTCCATGGGTTTCAGAAACCAAACGCGGCTTTTAAAGCGGAAGGTTCGATCCGTAAGTGCTCCCACAGGACACACATCGATCATGTTTCCTGAAAAATCGTTTTCCACAGCCTCTTGGATGTAGGTCGAAATTTCAGCATGTTCGCCACGGTGCAACACCCCGTGAACCCGTTTGTCGGTTAATTGATTGGCTACAAATACACAGCGGTAACACAAGATACAACGGTTCATGTGCAATTTGATTTTGTTCCCAATATCTATCGGATCAAACGTCCTTCGATCTTCCTCGTATCGGGTTTTGGCACTTCCGTGTTCGTAGCCCAAATCCTGCAAATGGCATTCGCCAGCTTGGTCACAAATAGGACAATCCAGTGGATGGTTTGCAAGCAAGAATTCCACCACACCGCCACGGTTGTTGTGGACACGTTCGCTGGTTTTATTATTGACAACCATGCCATCTTGCACCGGGGTAGAGCAAGAAGCCACCAATTTGGGCAGCGGACGCGGGTCAGCCGCGGAACCTGCTGCGACTTCTACCAAACAAGTGCGGCATTTTCCACCGGTTCCCGGTAATTTACTGTAATAGCACATGGCAGGAGGCACAGCATCTCCGCCAATTTGGCGTGCGGCGTTGAGAATGGTCGTTCCGGGTTCAACCGAAACTTCAATGCCATCTATTGTTACTTTTACCATAGCTCGTTTTTATGCAACCACGGGTTGCTGAATTAAACCGTAATTTCTTGTTTGCGCCTCTTCCGGATGGGTCACGTGCCACTCGAATTCTTCTCTAAAATGATGAATGGCAGCAGCCACAGGCCAAGCTGCAGCATCGCCTAATGGACAAATGGTATTTCCTTCAATTTTTTTATTGATGTCCGCTAATAAGTCAATGTCGTGCAATTGCCCTTTTCCCGTTTCAAGACGATGCAGTACTTTTTCCATCCATCCGGTACCTTCTCTGCAAGGCGAACACTGTCCGCAAGATTCATGGGCATAAAAACGGGTGAAATTCCATGTGTTTCGCACAATGCATTGGTCTTCATCGAACACGATAAATCCACCTGATCCCAACATAGACCCCGTTTTAAAACCGCCATCAGCCAAACTTTCGTACGTCATCAAGCGATCTTCTCCTGCGGCCGTTTTGGTCACCAAATAATGCGGCAAAATAGGAACCGAAGATCCCCCGGGAACGCATGCTTTGAGTTTTTTTCCGTTAGCAATTCCGCGACAATAATCGTCCCCGTAAATGAATTCTTCTACGGTCATTCCAAGCTCAATTTCATAAACTCCCGGACGAACTAAATTTCCGCAAGCCGAAATGAGTTTGGTGCCTGTGCTTTTTCCAATTCCAATCGCTGCATAGGCTTCTCCGCCGTCTCGAACTATCGATACAACGGCAGCAATGGTTTCCACATTGTTCACTACAGTAGGACAACCCCATAATCCTTTCACTGCGGGAAAAGGCGGTTTAATTCTGGGATTTCCACGCTTACCTTCCAAAGATTCCAACAACGCGGTTTCTTCTCCACAAATGTAGGCTCCACCTCCCGGGGTAACCACCAAATCGTGGTCGAATCCACTGCCCATGATGTTTTTACCCAGAAATCCTTTAGCATAGGCCTCTTGAATGGCTTTTTCCAAAATTTCGAGGAGGTACATGTATTCTCCGCGAATGTAGATGTAAGAGGTATTGGCACCCAAGGCATACGATGAAAGCACCATGGCTTCAACCAGCAGGTGCGGGATTTTCTCCATCAAAAAGCGGTCTTTAAACGTTCCCGGTTCGGATTCATCCGCGTTGCATACCAAATAGCGGGGAATTCCTTCGGGCTTGGCTAAGAAAGACCATTTCATACCGGTGGGAAAACCGGCACCGCCGCGGCCTCGTAATCCCGATTTTTTAACTTCCTCCACCACTTCTTCCGGGCTCATTTTTTTGAGCGCCTTTTCTAAGGTGTTATAGCCACCATGCTTAACATAAACATCTATTCCTTCGATTCCGGGAACTTCCAAATGTTCTAAAAGTAATTTTCTGTTATTCATAAGGCTCCGGGTTCAATGGTTCCTTGGCGGTATTGCTCAATTAATGCGTCTACTTTTTCGGGCGTAAGGTGTTCGTGAAAGCGATGGCGGCATTGTAGCAAAGGTCCATAACCGCATCCGCCTAAACATTCCGCAGTTTTCAGGGTAAAGAGACCATCTTCTGTGGTTTCACCCACGCCAATGTTCAAGCGCTGACCAATGTGTTCGATCAATTGGTCGCTTCCTACCAGCATACAAGGTCCAGTACGACAAACTTCAAAAACATATTTACCCACCGGTTCCAAATGAAACATGGTGTAAAAGGTGGCTACCTCATATACTTCAATCGCTTGAATATGAAGAATTTCTGCGATTTTATCCATGGTGGGTACGCTGATCCAGCCCAACTCCGCTTGCGCCAAATGCAACAAGGTTAAGATCGCGCTTTTTTGTTTGCCTTCGGGAAATTGTTGGATGGCACGGTCCATTTTTCCAAGCAATGCTTCGGAGAAATTTACGGGTTCCGTGGTTCTTATGGGTTGGGTAGTATGACTCATCGTTTATGCATCTAATTCGCCGGCAATGACATTAATACTGCTTAAGGTAATGACCGCATCGCTGATGTTCGAACCAGTAATCATTTCAGGATACGCTTGGTAATAAATAAAACACGGTCTCCGGAATTGTAAGCGGTACGGGGATCTACCTCCATCGCTGATTAAATAATAGCCCAGTTCCCCGTTTCCACCTTCAACGCTATGATACACCTCACCCACCGGCACTTCGGATTCCCCCATGATAATTTTGAAATGGTAAATGAGTGCCTCCATGTTGTTGTACACGTCTTTTTTATCCGGTAAGAAAAATTCAGGAACCTCCGCATGGAAAGCCCCTTCGGGTAAGTTGTTGTAGGCTTGTTCGATGATTCGAAAACTCTGACGAATTTCTTCTTGGCGTACCATGAATCGGTCGTACGTATCGCCATTTACACCAACAGGAATAATAAAATCGAAGTCTTCGTAGGATGCATAAGGATGCATCACACGTACGTCGTAATCCACTCCTGCTGCACGAAGGTTTGGTCCAGTGAAACCGTAGGCTAATGCACGTTCCGCGGAAATGGGTCCTGCACCACGGGTTCGGTCCATGAAGATTCTGTTTCTTTCCAACATTCCGTTCCACTCTTCAAAAGCTGCAGGAAAAGTGCGCATGAATTCTTTTAACTTTTGATGGAAGACCGGGTTGAAATCTTTATCGAACCCCCCAATGCGCCCAATGTTGGTAGTCAAGCGCGCTCCACACATCTCTTCGTAGAGTTCGTAGATTTTTTCACGTTCGGAAAAAGGATAAAAGAAGCTCGTTAATGCGCCGGTATCTACCCCAATGATGGAGTCGCAAATCAAATGGTCTGCAATCCTGGCGAGTTCCATAATGATAACCCGCATGTAATCCACGCGTTTTGGCACTGAGACGCCGAGTAATTTCTCCACGGTCATGTGCCAACCCAAGTTGTTGATGGGAGAAGAACAGTAATTTAAGCGATCGGTTATCGGGGTAATTTGGTTGTAAGGACGTCGTTCGGCAAGTTTTTCAAAGGCCCGGTGAATGTAGCCCACGGTTTGCACAGAATTAAGGATTTTTTCGCCATCAACCGTTAAGATGTTTTGAAAAATACCGTGCGTCGCTGGGTGGGTGGGTCCAAAATTAATGGTGGCAATATCGCCGTCAATGGTTTCCTTGGAAAGCACTTGGCCGTTGGAGAGTCGTATGAGGTTATCGGTTGAATTCATCTTCATGCATTGCTTATCGGCCAAAGAAACGGTCGTCTTTATCTTCTCGTGTCGCATCTTCTAAAGGATGCTGCTTTAACATGGGGTGGTAATCCATTTCGTCCATGTTTAAAATTCGTGTAAGGTTCGGGTGACCTTCGAAGTTAATTCCAAAAAAATCATAGGTTTCGCGTTCCATCCAGTTGGCGGTTTCAAACAAGGATGTTACACTTTTAATGCTGGGCTGCTCGGCGGGAAGATACGCTTTTACTCTCAATCGAAGGGCATTTTTCCAGCTGTGAAGGTGGTACACGACGCACAATTCTCTTCCTTCTATTTCGGGATAGTGCACTCCGCCAAGGAGCGTCAAAAAATTAAACGACAATGCCGGATCCTGCTTTAATTGTTCGATGATCTCATAGGCGTCTTTGGGTGCTACTTCAATCACGAGGGTATCGTAGAGTTCTTCACTCAAGGCAATACGCTCGCCGAAAAGCGCATAGATAGCTTGGGATAACTCGCTATTTGTCATTTTCTGCATTCGTTACCTCGATTTTATATTCGCTCAATAAGTGACGGTATTCTTGGCTGTATCTTCGTCGCATGGATTCATGTTTGACCAAGCGGTGAATGTTCATTACCCCATCGATAATTTGCTCGGGACGTGGAGGACAACCCGGCACATAAACATCAACAGGAATGATGCGATCAATGCCTTGAAGTACGCTGTACGTGTCAAAAATACCTCCTGAAGAAGCACAAGCACCTACCGAAAGAACCCATTTGGGCTCAGCCATTTGTTCATAGACTTTTTGCAAGACAGGCCCGAGTTTTTTCGAAATGGTGCCAGCAACGATGAGCAAATCGGATTGGCGGGGTGTAAAGCTCATGCGTTCCATTCCGAAACGGGATAAATCGTACATGGAACCCATGGTGGCCATGAATTCAATGCCACAACATGAGGTAGCGAAGGGAAGGGGCCAAACCGAGTTAGAGCGTGCCAAGGCAACTGCTTTGTCCAGGGTGGTTAGTTGATAACCTTCGCCATTAATGACTTCCAAATCCTCTATTTTTCCCATTCTAACGCGCCTTTTTTGCGAACATAAATAAATCCAATAAGGAAGAATCCTACAAACAGTACCACAGCGAGAAGCCCTTCGAGTTTTAATTCATGAAAGTTCACGGCATAGGGATAAAAGAAAATCACTTCGACATCAAACAATACGAAAAGAATTGCCGTCATAAAGTAGCGAATCGACACTGGAAAACGGGCATTTCCTTGACCTTCGATACCGCATTCAAAATTCTCTTCCTTTTTCTTTGACTTAACACGCGGGGTAAGGAGGTGTGTTGCGAACAGGGTGAAAATCACAAAGCCCGCCGCTACAGCGACTTGCATCAGTAAGGGAAGATAGTTGAGGTTCGAACTGGTATCCATGCGCTTGGTTAAGACTTTGACAAATTTAGGTTTTACTTTTTATTCAACGGAAATAAAATGCTACTTTTTTGATTTTAATGTAAGCTTGCTAAATAGCGTTCAGCATCCAACGCAGCCATACAACCCGTTCCCGCTGCGGTAATTGCTTGACGGTAGGTTTTATCTGCAGCGTCTCCGGAAACGAATACGCCTGGCACATTGGTTTTGGATGTTCCTGGCTGTGCGTATTGGATGTACCCGGTTTCATCAAGATGGATGAAATCTTTAAAGATGGCAGTATTTGGCGTATGTCCTATCGCTACAAAGAATCCTGTGCATGGAATTGTGCGCTCCTCGTTCGTCACGTTGTTTTTTACAAGTGCCCCAGTAACGACTTGGCCATCGCCCAACACTTCAACGGTTTCCGTATTGTACAGGATTTCAATGTTCGCTGTCTTTTTAACGCGATCTGCCATGATTTTCGAAGCCCTAAAATCGTCCTTGCGGACAAGCATTGTTACTTTGGTACAAAGTTTTGAAAGATAGTGTGCTTCTTCACAGGCGGAATCACCGGCGCCAACAATTACGGTTTCTTGCCCTCGATAGAAGAACCCATCGCACACGGCACATGCAGAAACGCCGCCTCCTGTTTGCAGGTAATGCTGTTCGCTAGGAAGCCCTAAGTATTTTGCCGAAGCTCCGGTGGCAATGATGACGGTTTCTGCGTGAATTTCCGTACCGTCCTCAGCCCAGCAGGTATGAATCGTTCTAGAAAAATCGACTTTTGAAATAAAACCAGATCGCACATCGGTTTCAAAGCGCAAGGCTTGTTCCCGAAGTTGAATCATCATTTCGGGGCCTGTAACACCTTGGGGATATCCTGGGAAATTCTCTACTTCGTTCGTGGTCGTGAGTTGACCTCCTGGCTGAAGACCTTCATAGAGCAGGGGTTTCATTTCTGCACGAGCTGCATAAATGGCTGCCGTATATCCGGCCGGCCCTGAACCGATAATCAAACATTTAGTATGTACCATGCTGTTGAGATTTGCTTGAGTTTGCAAAAATAAAACAAATCTAAGTGGATATAGTTTGAAAAATGCTCCGGCAAAATAAAATTCACCCAAGAGCCCAACAAAAATTAAAGGGTAGACTTCGGAATGTAGGACGATTCTACCCTTAAAATGCGATTTTTACAGGAAGTTTCGGAGATTGATTGTATTTCCAAGATAAAGGGTGTTTTTCTGCAGAAATGCTGGATAAAGTTTTTTGATAAAGATACAGTGAATCATTGCGATGAACCAATGAAATGGAGGAAATTGCGATAGAGTCGCCGAGTAATAAAAACGTGGTGTCTATCTTGGTTAATGGATAGATTTTTTGATAATTATTGCATAGGATGCGAACATTATCTGTGACAGTTTTTCCAGGAACAACTACGTTGGCATAAGAACCTTTTTTGTAAACAAACAAAGGGGTATTGGCTTTCAACACGTAAAGATGATTTTCGCTTTGCCGTTGGTATCGACTGAGCGTTACCGAAATAACGATTAGCGATAGTGGAATCACACGAACGATCCTTGGGATTTTGGTATACAATAAAAGAGCGATGCTCAAAAGCATCATGACCATCATGGATGGCGCGACAAGGTAGCCCTCTGCCACGGCTCCGGGTATGTTCGCTATAGTTTCCAAAAAACGGATTAATGCTTTTAAGGACCATTGAAAAGGAAAAGCTGCCATTTCGCTCAAAATTGGAATGGCGCATACGATCAAATAGAAAAACCCTAAGTACATAGAGGCTACCGAGAGAACTGCAACGCCCAAGTTGGCGAGTAAAAAGTAATTCGGAAAAGTGTGAAAATAGTAAAGGGTTAAAGGAAGGGTTAAGGATTGAGCTGCAAGGGAAACGGCGGTGGTTTCCCAAAAAAACTTGATTACTTTATGCGTGGGTTGGAGCCATGATGCAATGGGTTTTTGAAAGTTGAAAATGCCCAGAACAGCCAAAAAGGATAATTGAAAACCTATATCATACATACAGGGTGGATCGAGAAGGACCATAACAAAAGCACACATTAAGAGTAAATGGTTCGAGTTGCTTTCCCTGCCAAATATTTGAGCCATTTGAAGAAAAGTAAACATGATGACAGATCTTAACACGCTGGGCGATAAACCCGTGAGCAGTGCGTAATTCCCCAAAACTACAATGCACACCAATTGAGCCGTTGTTTTGGAGAGAAAGCGATGGAAAAGGCTAAGTACTATTAGTAACATTTGAGCAAAAAGAGAAACATGCATACCGGACACGGCCAACACATGGATGGCACCTGTGGCGCTAAAGGTCTGTTTATTGGAAGATTGAACTTCGGAGGCGTCTCCAAGCAGTAAAGCTTTCGCTAGTCCTGCTTCTTCTGGGGTCAGTTCACGATCGAAAATCGAACCCAGGGTACTTCGAAAGCGAGTAATTTCTTCCCTCCAATGATTCACATGACCAACCCGTAGGAAGGTATCCTTTATAAAACTCGAATTTGTAATCCCCTTGGAACGGTAATAGTTAACCGGATCAAAGGAGCCGGGGTTTAAATCCGGGACGATGGGATTGATTTCGGAAGCTGCAAGGAGTACATCCCCCGAACGGAGATTCGTTTTGTTTTTCCTAAAGGTACATAGCACCGTTTGAGGGGTGGCCACGAGAATACTGCCTTTTCGTTCGTAAACCTTTCCGAACGCTTGAACGGTTGTTTCCCGTTCTTTTACCGCACATAATCGGTAGTATTTGATAGGATCGTGATTACCAGGATAGGAAGGTTTATTGGCAAAGGAACCCATCAACAAGAAAAAGATCGCAAGGTTAACAAGAAACCACTCGGTTCGATGAACGAAGAATAAGCTCAACCCCAAAGGCACAATAACCAATAATTCAATCCATACGCTACAGGCTAAAGGAACGAATAAGTATCCAGCTAAGAAGCAACAGAAGGATAGGCCCAATAGGATTTCAGGTCCGAGGGTCAGGGGAAGCACGAAGGATTTCACAGGTTAGAATTAAACGTAGAATTTCCCGTCGATGAGCTGGATTTTTTGCGATAATTGTAAGTCTCGAAGCACCCGTTGAAGTTGTTCTTTTGGAATGGGAATTCGTTCCAATAATTCCAAATACGACAGAGGCATTTGAAGCGCATTGATAATAAAGGGTTCAATGGTACCCACGTTTATGGCAGCATATACACAACGATCACAGGTTCCGCACAGGGTGCTTTCTTGCCCGAAATACCTAAGAATTTGCACAACCCGGCATTCTTCAGAGGATAAATAGGTTAACACCGCTTGCAGCTTTTTTTGAGCAACCTCCTTTCGCAGTTTGAGGGCTTCA
>RFQF01000048.1 GCA_009925805.1 Flavobacteriia bacterium
CGCCAGGCCATGACCTTAGCCAAACAACCAAAAAAATTGGTGGTTGTGGGTTCCGGTGCCATTGGAGTGGAATTCGCTTATTTCTACAACGCTATGGGGACGGAGGTAACCATTGTCGAATACATGCCCAACATTGTTCCGGTAGAAGACGAAGAAGTTTCAAAGCAATTGGAAAAATCGTTTAAAAAATCGGGTATCAAAATCATGACGGAAGCTTCGGTGGAAAGTGTTGACACCAAGGGAAAAGGGTGCATTGTCACAGTAAAAACCGCAAAAGGGGAAGAAAAAATCGAATGCGATGTGGTGCTTTCGGCTGTAGGTATCCAAGCCAATATCGAAGGACTTGGGTTAGAAGAGGTTGGGATCATCCAGGATAAAGGAAAGGTGTTAGTGAATGAATACTACCAAACCAATATACCCGGATATTATGCCATTGGGGACTTAGTGCCTGGTCAAGCCTTGGCGCACGTCGCCTCTGCGGAGGGCATTATTTGTGTTGAACAAATTGCAGGTCACCACCCTGAGCCTCTAGATTACCAGAATATCCCTGGCTGTACCTATTGTTCTCCAGAAGTGGCTTCCGTAGGAATGACCGAAAAGGCCGCTAAGGAAAAAGGCATGGATATCAAAGTAGGCAAGTTTCCTTTCTCCGCATCTGGAAAAGCAAGCGCGGCAGGAGCAAAAGACGGATTTGTTAAGTTGATTTTCGACGCCAAATACGGTGAGTTGCTTGGTGCCCACATGATTGGTGCGAACGTTACGGAAATGATTGCGGAAATTGTGGCCATTCGAAAATTGGAAACCACCGGTATGGACCTTATCAAAACGGTTCACCCCCACCCCACGATGTCCGAAGCGATCATGGAAGCGGCAGCAGCGGCCTACGGTGAGGTGATTCATCTGTAGTACGAATTTCTGTCGGTGTTAGTAGGTATTGTTCGACAATACACAATACGTTTCATTTTTTCATTTTTCTCTCCAATAAATTTTGCAATAAAGGCAGAAAACCCTTGCCATACATCCAATTAATTCTGCCATTACGTCACGTAATTACAGTAAAAAAACCTTTATGTCATGTTAATTGTAAAAAAAAAATGCGTGGCATATTCCTTGACTTCGCCGGGCGTCAACAAAAAAACAAAAGAAAACATGGGAAAAATAATTGGAATCGACCTAGGTACTACTAACTCTTGTGTATCGGTCATGGAAGGAAATGAACCCGTCGTCATTACCAACGCGGAAGGTAAAAGAACCACTCCCTCTGTGGTTGCCTTCGTAGAAGGAGGAGAACGTAAAGTGGGTGATCCGGCAAAGCGTCAAGCGATTACAAATCCAAAAAAAACGATCTACTCCATAAAGCGATTTATGGGAAGTAGTTACGAGGATTCAGCGGCGGAAACCAAACGAGTTCCGTATGAAGTCGTTAAAGGAGACAACAACATGCCGAGGGTAAAAATCGACGACCGCATGTACTCTCCGCAAGAAATTTCTGCAATTATTCTTCAGAAAATGAAGAAAACCGCAGAGGA
The DNA here is from genome assembly GCA_009925805.1 of Flavobacteriia bacterium. Taxonomy (GTDB): domain Bacteria; phylum Bacteroidota; class Bacteroidia; order Flavobacteriales_D; family Crocinitomicaceae; genus UBA952. The sequence goes on from RFQF01000048.1 coordinate 1,530, forward strand.
CTATTTGGGAACAGAAGTTACTGAGGCGGTAGTCACCGTACCGGCATACTTCAACGACGCGCAGCGACAAGCTACCAAAGAAGCAGGTGAAATCGCCGGGCTAACCATCAAACGAATCATCAACGAGCCCACAGCGGCTGCGCTTGCTTATGGACTGGATAAAAAAGGCATTGATCAGAAAATTGTGGTCTTCGATTTTGGTGGTGGTACCCATGACGTCTCCATTCTTGAACTGGGAGACGGTGTATTTGAAGTACTTGCCACAGATGGTGACACCCACCTGGGTGGTGATGACGTTGATAATGCCATCATCAATTGGTTGGCAGCTGAATTCAAAAGCGAAGAAGGCATTGATTTACGCGAAGACCCGATGGCACTGCAGCGCTTAAAAGAAGCAGCCGAAAAAGCTAAAATTGAACTATCCTCTACCACTTCTAGCGAGATCAATTTACCGTATATCATGCCTGTGAATGGCATTCCAAAACACTTGGTTCGAACCTTACAACGCGCAAAATTCGAGCAGTTAATTTCAGAAATCGTTGAACGTACGATTGCTCCTTGCCGATCTGCCTTGAAAAATGCAGGCCTAAGTCCCAAAGACATCAACGAAATCATCCTCGTTGGAGGTTCAACGCGAATTCCTATCATTCAAGATGCGGTGGAGAAATTTTTCGGAAAAGCGCCATCGAAAGGAGTGAATCCGGATGAAGTCGTAGCTGTTGGGGCGGCAATCCAAGGTGGTGTACTTACAGGGGAAGTAAAAGATGTCTTATTGCTGGATGTTATTCCTCTTTCTTTGGGTATTGAAACCATGGGAGGCGTATTCACCAAATTGATCGAAGCCAACACCACGATTCCTACGAAGAAATCCGAGGTGTTTTCTACAGCTGCGGACAACCAGCCTGCCGTGGATATCCACGTGTTGCAAGGGGAACGTTCCATGGCTTCCGACAACAAAACCTTAGGAAGATTTCAATTGACCGATATTCCACCCGCACGAAGAGGGGAACCGCAGATTGAAGTTACCTTCGACATCGACGCTAACGGAATAATGAACATTTCGGCAAAGGACAAAGGTACCGGCAAAGAGCAGTCCATTAAAATCGAATCGAAGTCTGGCCTTACCGATGCGGAAATTGAGCGCATGAAAGCAGAAGCTCAAGCGAACGCAGAAGCGGACAAAAAGAAACGCGATGAGGCCGATTTAATCAATAAAGCGGATTCCACAATTTTCCAAACAGAACGCCAATTGAAGGAATATGGAGATAAAATCCCTGCAGACAAAAAACAGCCCATCGAAGATGCTTTAAACGAGCTTAAAAAAGAGTATGAGGCGAAAAACATGCAGAATTTAGAACCGGCCATGGAAAAGTTGAACCAAGTGTTCCAAGCAGCATCCCAAGATATGTACAACGCAGCGAACGCAGGTGGTAATCCAAATCCTGGAGCGGAAAGCAATGCAGGTTCTTCAAACAGCGAGGATGAAGTCACAGATGTGGATTTCGAAGAGGTAAACGATAAAAAATAAAACGTGATTAATTATCCACTTTTAAGGGCTCTTCGGAGCCCTTTTGTTATTTTTGACAATGCTTCATCATAAAGTGCTTACCCATTCAAGCAGTTCTGAATGGACCGTATTTATTCATGGATTTGGGGGGAGCTCCAATGTTTGGTTCAAACAAGTGAAGGCTTTTCATGAGCATTTCAATGTGGTACTCATTGATCTTCGGGGACATGGGAAATCTCAAGGATTAACAGCGCATCGTCGTTATTCTTTTGAACTTATCGCTCGTGAAGTAGCGGAAGTTGTTGCATTCCTAAAAATTCAAAAAGCGCATTTTATTGGGGTATCCTTGGGAAGTATTATCATACGTCAAATAGCCGTTAACTATCCCAACTTAGTAAAATCGATGATTTTCGCTGGCGCCATCACACAACTCGATATCAAATCTCGGTTTTTTCTACGCCTTGGAAGGATTTTACAACCTGTACTTCCTTATATGGCCCTTTACAAGCTGTTTGCTAACATCATGATGCCCAAAAAAAACCACTCGGAATCCCGTAGCCTTTTTATCCATGAAGCGAAAAAACTCATGACAAAAGAATTCAAACGGTGGTTTAAGCTCACGGGCCGCTTGACGCGTTATTTAAACTACCTGCAACATGAAAACAAAGACGACAAAGCGTTATATGTGATGGGGAGTGAAGACCATTTATTTGTAGGCCCTGCAAGGGAAATCGTGAAGGATAATCCAAACTTACAGCTCGAAATTGTAGCTAACTGCGGGCATGTAGTCAACGTTGAACAACCCGAAGCCTTTAATAAAATTGCGATTGAGTTTATTCATCTTCAAAACCCATGACCTTTCCTCAATATCGGAAACTTCCCAACCATCGGAATTTTTATAAGATTACTTCCAACCAACGTTTATTGGAGATTCAAGTAGTAGGGTCAAAAAAAATCAACCATACCCTTGAAGCAAGAACCTATTTTGAACTCAAGCGCATTCAAGATATGCTTCTCCTTAACACTCCCTATTTAATCGCCCTTCAAGAAGAATATGAATCACTAACCATCATGTAAAATTGCGTAATTTTATCCCACGAAAATCAGCATGGAATCCATTAATCCTTACCTCCCCCAACATAAAATTCGTATCGTAACTGCTGCCTCCCTGTTCGACGGTCACGATGCCGCCATCAACATCATGCGCCGAATTATTCAAGCTACCGGATGCGAGGTCATTCATTTAGGGCACGACCGTTCGGTGGAAGAAGTCGTCAATTGTGCCATTCAAGAAGATGCCCAAGCCATCGCCATGACCTCCTACCAAGGCGGGCACATGGAGTATTTCAAATACATGCACGACTTACTCCACGAAAAAGGAGCTCCGCATATTAAAATATTTGGTGGAGGCGGTGGCACCATTCTGCCTTCCGAAATTGAAGAACTTCATGCGTATGGCATTGCACGGATTTACCACCCCGACGACGGCCGTGCCATGGGCTTGCAAGGCATGATCAATGACCTCGTGCAACAATGTGACTTTGCCGTGGGAGAAACCTTGCCAGCACATCCCCTCCAACTGAACCCAAACGATGTTCCTTCGATAGCGCGCGTGATTTCTGGAGCAGAAAATTTTGGTGAAAAACACCAGCATATTTTACAGGAAATAAATGCCAAAGCCCAAAAAATCACAACCCCCGTCCTTGGAATTACAGGAACTGGTGGTGCTGGAAAATCATCCTTGGTGGACGAATTGGTGCGTCGTTTCCTCTTGGATTTCTCCGACAAGCACCTGGCCGTGGTATCGGTTGATCCCTCAAAACGCAAAACCGGAGGCGCCTTGCTCGGCGATCGAATTCGCATGAATTCCATCAAAAGCGACCGTGTTTACATGCGTTCCTTGGCCACGCGTCAATCGAATTTAGCCTTATCCAAGCACGTCGCTGACGCCATTTCCATTTTGAAGACCGCAGGGTTCGATTTGATTATTCTAGAAACCTCCGGCATCGGGCAATCAGATACAGAAATTCTCGATCACTCCGATGTATCCCTTTATGTGATGACTCCTGAATACGGTGCGGCCACGCAGCTGGAAAAAATCGACATGCTGGACTTTGCTGATGTGATCGCCCTCAATAAATTCGACAAGCGCGGTGCCTTGGATGCCCTGCGTGATGTGCGCAAACAATACCAGCGCAACCACAATCTTTGGGAGAAAAATGTGGACGAAATGCCGGTTTACGGTACGATTGCCTCGCAATTCAACGACCCCGGCATGAATACGTTGTACAAAGTACTGATGGATAAAGTGGTCGAAAAAACAGGAGCGCCGCTTGCGTCCACCTTTGAAATCACCCGAGAAATGTCGGAGAAGATTTTCGTAATTCCCCCGGAACGCACCCGCTATCTTTCGGAAATTTCGGAGAACAACCGCGCCTACGACCATTGGGTCCACCAGCAAGTGGCTGTGGCCGAAAAGCTGCAAGGTCTGGACAGTGCAATGCGCACCCTTCGCCAGAGCACGCTCGAAGATAAGGACCGGCTAATCAAAGGGCTTCAAGAATCCTTTGAACAGGAAAAATTGAACTTCGATCCAAAAAACTGGGAAATACTGCAAAACTGGGATGCCAAAAAACAAGCATTTAAAAATCCTGCATATCAATTCAAAGTGCGCGATAAAGTCCTGAGCATCAAAACACATACGGAATCACTTTCCCATAGCCAAATTCCGAAGGTGGCTGCTCCGAGGTATTCGAGCTGGGGCGACATCCTGCGTTGGGTGTTGCAAGAGAACTTTCCGGGAGAATTCCCCTACACCTCTGGGTTATTTCCTTTCAAGCGAGAAGGCGAAGACCCCACCCGGATGTTCGCCGGAGAAGGGGGCCCGGAGCGCACCAACAAACGCTTTCACTATGTCAGTTTGGGCATGCCAGCAAAAAGGCTTTCCACGGCGTTTGATTCCGTTACGCTTTACGGCAACGATCCTGCTACACGACCGGATATTTACGGAAAGATTGGGAATTCAGGGGTTTCCATTTGCTGTCTCGACGACGCCAAAAAACTGTATTCTGGTTTTGATTTAAGCCATCCTGCCACTTCGGTATCCATGACCATCAACGGTCCCGCGCCGATGTTGCTCGGTTTTTTCATGAATGCGGCCATCGACCAAAATTGCGAGAAATACATCAAAGCCCATGGCCTAGAGGATGAGGTTATACGAAAAATTGAGGCCATTTATCTCCAAAAAGGAACGGATCGTCCCACCTATCAAGGAGAGCTCCCTGAAGGAAACGACGGCTTGGGCCTGATGCTTTTGGGCGTAACCGGCGACCAAGTACTGCCAGCAGAGGTATATGCCAAAATCAAAGCAGAAACCTTAAACCAAGTTCGAGGTACAGTGCAAGCGGACATCCTGAAGGAAGACCAAGCGCAAAACACCTGCATATTTTCTACCGAATTTGCCTTGCGCCTCATGGGCGATGTGCAGTCGTATTTCATCGACCACGGCGTTCGCAATTTTTACTCGGTATCTATTTCGGGGTACCACATTGCCGAAGCGGGCGCCAATCCGATTACCCAGTTGGCGTTTACCTTGGCCAATGGATTTACTTACGTGGAGTATTACCTGAGCCGAGGCATGAGCATCAACGATTTTGGTCCCAACCTGTCGTTTTTCTTTTCGAACGGCATCGATCCGGAATATGCGGTGATTGGACGTGTTGCCCGACGCATTTGGGCCAAAGCTTTAGCTAAAAAATACGGAGCCAATGCGCGAGCGCAGATGTTAAAATACCACATTCAAACCTCCGGGCGTTCCTTGCACGCCCAAGAGATTGATTTCAACGACATTCGAACGACCTTGCAGGCCTTGTATGCGATATACGACAATTGCAACTCCTTGCACACGAATGCCTACGACGAAGCGATCACTACCCCTACCGAGGAATCCGTGCGCCGTGCGATGGCCATCCAGCTCATTATCAACCGAGAACTTGGATTGGCAAAGAACGAAAATCCGCTCCAGGGATCTTTTATCATTGATGAACTGACCGATTTGGTCGAGGAGGCGGTCCTGACGGAATTCGATCGAATTACCGAGCGAGGTGGCGTATTGGGGGCCATGGAGACCATGTACCAGCGCTCTAAAATTCAGGAAGAGTCCTTGTATTATGAAACGCTCAAGCATACAGGAGAATTTCCGATCATTGGGGTGAATACCTTTTTGAGTTCCAAAGGTTCTCCGACGGTATTGCCCAAAGAGGTAATCCGAGCGACCGAAGAAGAGAAACAATATCAAATCCAGATGTTAGCAGCATTGCACCGCACCCATGGGGAGTCGGCGCGCACCCAAATCGCCCGGGTACAAGAGGCCGCTGTTAATAATCGCAACATGTTTGAACAGCTCATGGAGGCATGCAAGTTCGCATCGCTTGGCCAAATCACCGAGGCCTTGTTTGAGGTGGGTGGACAGTACCGTAGGAATATGTAGGTTTCTTTGTATTTTTAGGCATGCATGCCCAAGAAATCAAACCCAAACTTCGTGTTTTCGACCTCAGTATTATTGTCATTTCTCTGGTCATCGGTATGGGGATTTTTAGCACCCCAAGCGAAGTTGCGGCCAAGGCGGGAAGTCAGGAAATATATTTTTTGGTATGGTTGGTGGGAGCTGTCGTGAGTTTAATCGGCGCCCTAACTTTTGCTGAAATTGGCGCTCGGCTTCCCCGTGCGGGGGGATTCTATAAATTATTCTCCATTTGCTACACCCCTGTATTTGCCTTCATGGTAAACTGGATCACCGTCATATCTAATGCGGCCTCCACTGCGGCTGTGGCGATTATGGGCTCGGCCTACATTGCTCCGCTCCTATTCCCCCAGCTTGATGTTTCAACGGCCACACTTCTTGTAACGGTGAGTACAGTTGCGCTGCTGCTGGTGGTAAATCTGTTGGACATCAAAGTGAGCGCCACGCTGTTGAACGGTCTCATGATCCTTAAAATCGGGCTTATCCTTTTAATTATCAGCTGTTTATTTGCGCATGTGTCCCCCGAAGTGTCCACTAAGGCCCTGCATGATCCGCAGGCCATAGCACCGTGGAAGGCCTTTTTAATGTGTTTTATTCCCGTATTTTTCACCTTTGGTGGGTATCAACAAACGATGAACTTTGGTGGGGATATTGCGAATCCTTCGCGCACCCTTCCCCGTGCTATTTTCATTGGAATTGCAACCATAATGACCCTATACCTGCTCGTTAATTTTAGTTATGTACAAGTGCTTGGCATGGAACACCTCTCGCAAACTAAGACCCTCGCTGCCGATATGATTGGGCTTTGGTTTGGAAAAACAGCATCCGTATTTCTATCCTTGGTGATGTTTTTTGCCGTGATGGCGTATGTGAATGTTTCTATATTAAGCAATCCAAGAGTGTATTATGCCATGGCTGAGGATGGTGTATTGCCTAAGATTTTTGGGAAAGTTAATCCCAAAACGCAAGTCCAGGAGGTTGGTGTGCTGGTCTTCTGTGGGTTCATTTTGCTTACCTTGTTTTTGATGCAATCCTTTGCTAAAATTCTTCAATACGTCATGTTCTTTGACAGCATCAGTCTAATAACCGCCGCTGCCGCCATTTTTGTGTTGCGCCATCGTGCAAAAAAGCAAAAGGAACCGGAAATTCAGGGGTACCGAATTCCAGGGTATCCCTTGCTCCCCTTGGTGTACATTGCGGTTTATACCTTGGTCATTGTGGGCGTATTCGTGGCGAATAAAATCGCCTTTGGATGGGGTGGATTATTGTTTTTAGCTGGTTATCCTCTATTTTTCATTATTCGCAAACTCATTGCCTCGCAATAGAAATCCATGAAAAGCCTCTTTCTCCTAAACCCTGACATAACCTTCTTGAATTTCGGCTCCTTTGGTGCCTGTCCGAAGCCCATTTTCGAAGTTTATCAAGATTGGCAGGTAAAACTGGAGCGCGAACCGGTGCAGTTTATTGTAAAAACAGCCATTGACGCCTTGGAAAATGTACGGCAAGAGCTTTCTGCCTTTGTGGGATGCGCACAGGAGGATCTGGTGTTAGTAACGAACCCTTCGTATGCCATCAACACCATCGCCAAATCCTTTCCGTTGCAGGCGGGCGATGAAATACTCGCCACGAATTTAGAATACGGTGCCTGTGACCGAACCTGGGAATATTATTGTACGCAGCGTGGAGCAAGGTACATTCGCCAAGAAATTCCCCTGCCTATTCGCTCGAAAGAACACTTCATGGAGGCCTTTTGGAAAGGATATTCCAAGCGTACCAAAGCCATTTTTATTAGCCATATCACCAGCGCCACCGGGCTCATTTTACCGGTAAAAGAACTATGTGCGGAAGCCAAAGCGCGTGGTCTTATTACCATCGTTGATGGTGCCCATGTGCCGGGGCATATTCCCTTGCATTTAGGAGAACTACAAGCCGACATCTACACGGGAGCATGCCACAAATGGATGATGGGACCGAAAGGATCTTCGTTCCTTTATGTTCATAAAACCCACCAAGCATGGGTGGATCCTTTGGTGATTAGTTGGGGATACCGGAGCCCTACGCCTTCGGAATCCTTATTCATTGACTGGCATCAAACATCGGGCACACGCGACTATGCGGCATTTTTGAGCCTCCCCGCCTGTTTGCAATTTCGTGAAGCCCATGGCTGGGACGAAGTATCAGCAGCATGCAAGGCCCTGGTGCGAAGGCATGCCCCACGATTTTGTGCCTTAATGGAAACCGAGGCCTTGGCACCAATTTCCGAGGAATGGCTCGGGCAAATGTTTAGCATACCGATAAAAACGAACCAACCGTTGGAATTGAAGCGTCTGCTCTACGAGGCGTACCGCATTGAGATTCCAGTAACCGAATACAACGGAAGAAACTGCCTGCGGTATTCGATCCAGGGCTTCAATACAGAACAAGACTTGGACACCCTTTACCAAGCGATGGAAGCTTTAAAGAAAGAGGGCATAATTTACTGATATCTGTTCCGTGAACAATTTTACTCCTCGGTGTTTCCTTTTTTTGATTTTCGGTACAGGTAGGCATCATAAATGAAGCGCTTCGCGAATCGCACCTGCTTGTCGGCATGGACGAATTTCTTAAAGACGTTGGCATTCACACCAAAATACTCGTAACTGTCGCCATTGGTAAACGTAATTTCCAACAACAGACCTTTGTGTTTATAGTCTGCTATACCGCATTCCATAACCGTTTGTTCGTAATCAGGACGGTTGGCTTCGAGGGTTTCCGGGGCGATACTTACCAAGAAATGGTAGCCATCGGTAATTTCACGACCCCGAAGCGTTGCTTCCGCATGCATGGGATCGTCTTCTTGAAATTTATCGGGATGCCATTGTTTCACCAAGCGACGGTAGGTAGCCTTTAATTCAGTCAAATCAATAGGCCCTTCGATTTCAAAAAGTTTTTTGTATTGGTTAATGCGTTTCATTGAACGAATGGAATTGGATTAGGTAAAATAGGCCCTTAATTTTTGGCGAAGTTACGCATAGAAAAACAACCTGCTCGTTATTCAGGCGATATTGCGAAAGACTAAGTGCATTACCGCAAACCTCACTTTACCCACTCGAAGAGTTTTTTTCCGTGCCGATGGTGCAAGGTGTAGGCGGTGAGGTCGAAGGCCAACAAGAAACTTCCTTGAACCACCAGTCCATTGCCGAAGCCGCGCCACTGGGCCGACTTGCTTTGCTGATGCAGGGCGATGCTGCGCAATAAAAAACCTGCGGTGATGTAGGCTATATCCAAACCGCTGTTGAACAATAAGGCCTGTTCCGTTTTTTGCTGCTGCCGCAAAGAAAGTTGCAAATTATCTGTGGGAATTTCCTTTTTTGCCTTGAAATATCCAGGAAGTGCAAGAGCTAAATTGACCGTATTCCACATGGTATTCATTTGGTGAAAGGACCGTATTTCGGGACTTGTTGCCGTCGCCCAACCTATGCCCCCACCTACGAGATTCGCTGTGGCCCAAGTTCCTAAGGTGAGCATGAGTTTTTTGTCGTAATTCAATCGATGTTGGTTGAAATTCGAAACTTCTTGCGCGTGAACAACAAACGCCGAAAAACTGAACAAAAGGATGAATCTTCGCATGTTTAGGTAACACATCAACCGAGGTATTGTTTTTTTCAATTGAGCAAGGTCCTCATTGCTTTTTTTACTTAAAATTGTACCCATGAAGATAATAAAATTGCCATCTACGAAACAGTTTGTTACCCTCCTTTTCTTCACCTTTGGTACCTTGGCATTTGGTCAACAAGCCATTCATCAAGTATCCTTAGAGCACTTAAAAAACCATTTGAAAATCCTTTCTAGCGACGCTATGGCGGGAAGAGCAACTGGAACCCCAGGCATTGAAAAGGCCGCTAAGTATTTAGAGAGTGCATTTCAACGAATGGGTTTGAAACCAAGCCGTCAAGGGTATAAGATGCCTGATAATTCAGGTAAAGCCTGCAACATCCTAGCGCAAATCGAAGGAAAATCCATGCCATCAGAATTCGTGGTCGTTTCTGCGCATTACGACCATCTTGGAATCGTGAATGGAGAAATTTACAACGGAGCGGATGACGATGGCAGCGGAACCGCCGCGTTGCTGGCCATGGCCGAAACGTTGATGGAATTGAAAAAACAAGGAAGAGGCCCCGATCGTACCGTGGTGTTTATTGCCTTCAGCGGGGAAGAAAAAGGCCTTTGGGGCAGCGATTATTTTTCCGAGCATCCCACCATCGATCTCACCAAAGTGAGTTGCGATGTAAACATCGACATGATTGGTCGAATTGATCCCGAGCGAACTACAGCCGATACCAACCATTATGTGTGCGTGGTGGGACAGCGCCATATTTCATCCGAGTTGAAATTAGCCTTACGGGCCTTGAATGAAAATACACAGAACCTCATTTTAGATGGAAAATTCGACGAACAATCCGACCCTAACCGCATTTTTTATCGCAGTGATCATTATAATTTTGCGAAAAAAGGCGTTCCAGCGGTGTTTTTTTACGATGGCATGTTAGGGGGAGATTATCATGAGCCTACGGATGATTTTGAAAAAATTGATTGGGATGTTTACCAAAAGCGTTGCAATTTTATTCTCGATTTTGTTGTCTCTGTGGCAAATCGTGCGGATTTATTGAAGCGCGATTTAACAGAATGAAAACCATAATGCGCCTATTTGTCTCATTCTTTTGATTAACTTCGTGGTAAAATAGAAGTATTCATGCGTTTCTTTTTACCGACGCTTTTTTTTATTATTCCGGTTTTACTTCAAGCGCAAAACAATACGTTTTACCGAAAATTCAACCTTCCTGGAATGCAAGGTGCCTTGCAACTTGAAGTAACGAACGATGGCGGTTTTATTGCCACAGGTCAACATGAAGGAAACGGGTCGAACGGAGACTGCGACATTTATGTCTACAAATTGGACATTTGCGGCAACATTGACTGGTTTAAAATTTATGGAACGGGAGGTCAGGAAGGAGGTAAAAGCATCATTCAAATGACTGATGGATCCTATTTAGTTTCCGGGCTTTATTC
>RFQF01000049.1 GCA_009925805.1 Flavobacteriia bacterium
TTCCACATCGTTACCTGCAACAAAATGGTTGACTCCGCTTCGCTCCGCATGGGTTTTTGCCCCTCCTAAGTCTTCAGAACTGACCTCCTCGTGGGTTACGTTAAGGCCAATAATTGGAGCCCCGTTTTTTAAGGCCAAATCCATAATGCGACAAATTTTGGCCGCGTGGGTTTCGCTTAAGGAGCCGCCTAAAACCGTAAAATCCTGGGCGAACACATAGATTAATCTCCCATGAATGGTTCCGTATCCAGTAATTACCCCGTCCCCCGCTATTCTTTGGTTTTCAAGGCCAAAAGAATTCGAACGATGAACTACAAACGCACCGATTTCTTGAAAGGATTGTTCGTCGAGTAATAACGTTATTCGCTCCCGGGCAGTTAATTTACCCTGGGCATGGTGTTTATTTATGCGTTCTTGCCCTCCCGCCAACACATTTTGCTCACGATTCTTAAGCAAGCGCTCATTCATTTCGCTCATAGGAAACAAAATTAACTTAAATCAAAATAATATCTTGGGGAAACCATAGAATAGATAGCGACGCGAGTGAAATTAAGGCAAGGCTTAACAATAATTCGGACGGCCCAAAAGAAGCTAAGACGAAGAAAACCCCCATAAAAGCCATCCTCGACCAAGAATAAGAAATGCTATTGAAAAAATACACCCCCGTTTTCTTGCTCATTGTTAATCGTAGCCATTCCCCGAAAACCATCAAAGGAACAATAAAATACCCTTGTGCTACTCCCATATCCTCATAGGCAAAAAAACTTGAGAAACTTGTTACTATATCGTTGGTTAATAAATAGATAACCAAGCAGATAAGCAAGAGTTCGAAGATTTGGATTACGGACTGTTTCAAAGAGGTCTTTTGCACCGGATGCAAGCGCCCAGTCACGAGGCCTGAAACAACGTCCAAGAGCATGAACCAAAGTAAAAATGCCGTTCCCCAATGCCAAAATAAAATACCTAAAATAGGAAGCAATAATTCTGAAAGTAAACGCTGTACTCGAGTGTCTTTCATTTTTTACGCAAGGCTTTTACACGATCTAGGGTCAATTTATAGTTGGGATCTATTTTAAGCACTTTTGCATAGGTCAAGAGGGCATTGGAGTAATCATCCTTGGTTTCGTAGAGTATCCCTAAATTGTGTAAGCTTTCTATATGATTTGGGTTTATCTCAAGGGATTCTCCATACCAATACATCGCGCTATCTAAATTTTTATCGTTAAACTGGTGAATTGCGGCGAGATGAAAAAACGATTCGCACCGTGTACTATCAAGCTTGGCCATTCTTCGATAATACCGTTTGGCTTCAAACACTTTATTAAATAGTTCATATGCGTACGCCAATGCATAACAGCTTTCAGAGTTCTTCGGTTTTAATTGGCAGGCGGTGGTAAAATACTCAATGCATAACTGATTTTTCTCGTATTGATAAATAGATCCAAGTGCCATGTAGCCAAGGAAGAAAGAACGGTCTTGTTGAACAGCAGTTTCATAGGAAGATTTTGCGAGGTTATATTTTCCTTCTCTTAGGTAAATGGTGCCCTTTAGCACATAAGCATCGCGGCATCTTGGATTTACTCTTAACGCTTTGTTTAGCCACTTGAACGCCAAATCTTTGCTGCCTAAATTTGCGTAAACGCCCGCAATCCCAACCATGGCTTTCAGGTTTGTAGAATCTTGCATTAATACCCTTGAAAAATGATATTCAGCGCTTGTAAAATCTGAAACCATGATCGGATTTTTATTGATCAACGCAAGCGCATAAAGCAATCTCGATTGCAGGCGATTGCTGTCTAACCTAAAAGCATGCGCAGCATCTTGTAACAGGAGATCATATTGCATGGAATCCAAGGAACGGTTCGCGCGTTTTTGAAGAAGGGGAATGCTATCGGGGTGTGTTTTTAAAGCGGCATCCAAAGAGGGCGGTTGACTGTTGGCTTTATCTCGGTTACCGCACCCCCAGGTGATAGCTAATGCGACCACAAAAAAAAATACACGTTGCATAGGCCAAAAGTACGAAAACCGTTAATTTTGTAAAAAGTTCCTATGAAATCCCGCATACTTCTGTTCTTGATCTTCTTCCTTGTGGCATTTGATGCTGTTAGCCAAGGATGCAGTCAATGTAAATTATTAGCAGAACAAAGTAATGGGTTAGATGAGAGCTCTTTCAGTTCCAACATGAATTATGGGATTTTGTACCTTATGGTTTTTCCTTACCTTATCCTGCTCTTCATTTTCCGAAAACCTGTTTGGCGTTTCTTGAAATCGTTTCGCCGTCAAGTTTCCTAACCGCGTCTCATCCATTATTTTCGTTTCCAATGCGTATGTTGGGTTAGGACAACCCGCAAGGATAAAAATAAATTATTGGTTCCACCGGTAAAGGCACTTTTCGGATAAAAATAATATCCGGCTTGAGCATGGACAATCCAAATTTTATACCCGATGCTTGGCGAAAACCCGAGGGAATATCGGTAAAAATTCGATCGAGTAGCGATGATGCCACCAAAAGTAAATCCAATGCGGTTGGGGCGAAACCAATAGCCCAAATCGGCCCCTAATATACGGTTGGTATAATCATAGTTCAACCCCAAATTCAGGGCATGGGAGTTTGGGCTTCGAAGTTTCACTTCCTTCAAACGTCTTTCTGCTCCTATTTCGATAACCACGTGCTTTCCTTGTTGAAGGCCAAAATAGGGTCCCGTTTGAATTTTACTAAATTTGAACCCTTGCGCAAAGGAACAAACCGGCAAGCAACTTAAAATCAGCAAGAATTTCCTCATGAGTGTAAAAATAAATTATTTTCTTTGTCGCAAACGAACCCCACATGGAAACTTGGAACGATCAATATTTCATGCGCTTAGCCATTGTGGAAGCTGAAAAAGCAGCTGAAACGGGGGAAGTTCCCGTTGGAGCTGTCATTGTGTCGGGAAATCAAGTGATTGCAAAAGGATACAACTTGACCGAGCGGCTCACCGATGTTACCGCCCATGCAGAAATACAAGCGATTACGGCCGCTTCCAATTTTTTGGGGGCGAAATATCTTAAAGATTGTACGTTGTATGTTACTTTAGAGCCTTGCCCAATGTGTGCTGGAGCTTTATATTGGAGCCAAATTTCTAAAGTTGTATTTGCTGCCGAAGATCAACATCGAGGAGCCGGGCTTTATCGGCCTAGTTTATTTCACCCGAGCACTCAACTTGTTTCCGGGATAGAATCGGAACGATGTGTCCACCTGTTAAAGTCATTTTTTCAAGCCAAAAGATAAGGTAAAAGCGCTTGAAATCTTTATATTTGTAACGTTCATGAAAATCAATACATCCAATGCTCCAAAGCCGGTAGGAAGTTATCCGCACGCTCGCCGAGTGGGTAACTTATTATTTCTCTCGGGGGTAGGCCCCAGGGTTGCCGGATCGGATAGCACCGACTCTCAAGTTCCTGGATTAACGCTTGATAACCATGGAAATTATTTAACCTTTGATTTTGAAGCTCAGTGTAGGAATGTGTTTGAAAATGTACGGCTGATCTTGGAGGCGTCTGGCTCAAGCTGGGAGCAACTGGTGGATGTAACAGTTTTTCTCACCCACATGCGACGGGATTTCCATACATATAACCGTCTTTATGCAGAGTATTTTGTTTCTAACCAACCATGTAGGACCACGGTTGAAATTAATTCATTACCAACTCCAATTTGCATTGAATTAAAGTGCATTGCAACGATTAACGAATAACTTATGCTTGGATTTATTTTACGAATATTGGTTTCTTTTGGATTATTGTCCTTCACCATTTATTTATTTGGTATCGGATCTTGGGGGTGGGGAATTTTGATGATTTTCCCCACATTAATCGTAGGTTTTACGTTTTTCCGCAATGAAAACATGATTTTGGCTTTGAATCAAATGCGTTTAGGCAACCAAGAAAAAGCGAAAAAGTACATCAACCGCATTAAGGCGCCTCAATTTCTTCCTCGCAGACAGCACGGTTATGTTTTATACTTAAAAGCCCTTATGAATGCCCAAGAACTCGGGCTAGTTCAAAGCGAACAACTTTTACGCAAAGCCCTCGCTTTGGGGTTAAGAACGAATGAAGATAACGCCGTAGCCAGGATGCAACTAGCGGGTATATGTCTACAAAGCGGTCGAAAAACAGAAGCCACAACCTTACTGTCCGAGGCGAAAAAATGGGACAAAAGTGGCATGCTCAAAGAACAAATAAAAACGATGCAGCAACAGATGCAGATTGCCCCTTCTAAAAATCAAATGCGCATGGCTCAAATGATGGGGGGAAGGAAGAAATTACCTAAAATGCGCTAAACGCTTGAGCCAACGCATTTTTTCTTCCGATTGGCCAGGTTACGAGTTGATCGATGCCGGGGGCGGTGAGAAATTGGAACGATGGGGCGATATTATTACCCTGCGCCCTGAGGTTAACGCCTATTTTAAACCCGCACTTTCCAAAAAAGAATGGCTCTCGAAAGCACATTTTCAATTCTCAGAAGCAAAAGGAGCTTTTGGATCTTGGAAGACCTTGATTAATAAGCCATTATCTTGGCACATGCCGTATGCGGATTTTATTTTACAAATTCACCTTAAAAGCACCAAACATACCGGTGTTTTTCCTGAACAAGCTATTAATTGGGAAAAAATTAGCCTAAACTCAGGCCCGGGAGTTTCCTTTTTGAATTTATTCGCCTATTCAGGGGTTTCAAGCCTTGTTGCCCTGTCGAAAGGGGCTCATGTGGTGCATGTAGATTCTTCGAAAACAGCTCTTACCTGGGCCAAAGAAAATTTCACTAACAACCGGTTTTCAGGTGGAAAGTTGGTCAATGAAGATGCCGTTCTATTCATGGAACGTGAGGTGAAGCGCAATCACAAGTATGACATCATTCAAATGGACCCCCCTGCTTGGGGTGTGGGCACCCAAGGTAAAAAATGGCAATTGGAAAACCAACTTGATCTATTGATTCAAAAAGCTGGTGAGCTCCTTACCGAAAACGGCACACTCATAGTAACCACCTATTCTCCTAAAATTTCTGCGGATAATTTGCGTGAATTAGGAGAATTTGTTTTTCCAAATAAAACGGTTAAAACGGGAGTGCTTTGTACAAAATCAAGAACACAAAAAATCGTGGAGCATGGAAATCTGCTCCATGTATATTGATTTATTTTCCTCCTGCAATAATGGATTTAGCGTTTGCAATCCAAACATCTGGACCGCCAGCCATGTAACCGGAAGACGACAAGCTTTTCATGTTATACTTTTCGTCTTCTTTGGTCACGTTAACAAACCAAATTGTTGGATACCCTTGTACTTGAAATTGCTGCTGAAGCAATTGATTTTGGTCTTTTATATTTTGAGGTTGAACTTTATTTTTTGGAAAATCAAGTTCCACTAAAATTACATTTGTTGAGGCCCAAGTATAAAAAGCAGGCGTATTGAATACTTCTCGTTGTAAGCGGTGACACCACCCACACCAATCGCTTCCAGTAAAGAAAAGGAGCATTGGTTTGCTTTGCGTAGACGCAGCTTCTGCTGCTAATGAAACATCGTTATACCAAGTGAGCGTGGTGGTTTCTTTTTGAGCGATCGTAAAGAAACTAGCGCAAGTAAGAACTAAAGATAAGAGTAAAGCTTTCATGTGGAATTCTATTTTTTAGGCAAAGATGGGAACAAAGCAGGTAACATTCACAAATTAACAGCTATTTAACTTTTATTATCTTTATACCCAACTGACATAACTCAAATCTATGAAAACCTGCTTATTACTCCTAACATTAATTAGCTATTCCATTTCCTGGAATCAAACACAAAATGTTCGTGGAAAAATCTTGGACTCGGAAACGAACTTCCCGCTCACTGGGGCAAAAGTTGAAATCGATGTGCCCAACGAAGGTGGGATTAAATACCGTGCCGTTACTGATGCTGAGGGATCATTCAAAATTGAGGATGTGCCTGTTGGAAAGTATAGCATCAGCGCTAAATACGTTCAATATGAAGCAAAATCGCAAACCATCGAGGTTCGTTCAGGAAAAGAATTAATCCTCAACATTTTACTTCAGGAATCCGTTACGAACAAAGAGGAAGTGGTGGTGAAAGCCCGAAAAAAAGGTGAAATAATTAATGAATTGGCCGTAATTTCCGCGCAGCAATTCTCCGTAGAAGAAACCAACCGATACCCAGGTTCCCGCATGGACCCCGCGCGAATGGCATCGAATTTTGCGGGCGTTCAAGGGGCCGATGATTCCAGAAACGATATTATTGTACGTGGTAATAGTCCTTTGGGGGTATTATGGCGTGTCGAAGGCATTGACATTCCCAATCCCAACCATTTTGCAATTTCAGGAAGTTCAGGGGGGCCAGTGTCGGTATTGAACAACAAAATTTTAGGAAATTCTGATTTTATCATGAGTGCCTTTCCCGCTGAATATGGGAATAGCGTTTCTGGTGTGTTTGATTTAAAGCTTCGGTCGGGTAACGATCAACGGCATGAATTTACCGGACAATTTGGATTACTGGGCACGGAGTTTTTAGCAGAAGGTCCACTGAACAAAAAAGGAACGGCCTCCTTTCTTATGATGGGCAGATACTCTACCTTGTCGCTGTTTGAAACCTTTGGGATCAAATTGGGTACAGACGCAATACCAACGTATGGCGATATGGCATTTAAATTCAACTTTAAACTTCGAAAGGGTGGAAATCTTTCCTTATGGGGTATGGGGGGCAAAAGCAAAATCGCCATTATGATTTCTGAAAAAAAGGAATACACCACCGATTTATACGGGGAAGGGGACCGCGACCAATATTTTGGAACGTCCATGGCAGTAACGGGGTTCACCTACAAAAAAGCCATCAACGAAAAGACCTATATCAGCAGCACATTGGCGCTATCCCAAGAAATGCAACACGCCAATCACAATTATCTTCAACGAAGCTTGGCCATTAATGGGGTGGATACAACCATTCAAATCAATGCCATATATCCCTTAATGGCATATACCTTTTATACACAAAAAATCTCGAGTTACAGTGCCTTAAATAGGAAGATCAACAAACACCATTTAATTAAATTTGGGTACAATGCGGACGTGTTCTTTCTCAACATGCACGATTCAGCCCTTGTGGATTACAATACCCCAAATCAGTTTTTTACACGGTGGAATTACGAAGGAACTTGTTTCTTGGTGCAGCCCTTTGTGCAATGGAAATGGAGGGTTTCCGATAACACGGATTTTACTGCAGGTATTCACAGCCAGTATTTTTCCATGAGCAACAGCTTTAGTCCGGCGGAACTCAGGTTAGGTTTCAAGCGGAAATTACCCGGAAACCAATCCGTCTTTGCCGGGGCGGGCATGCATAGTCAAGCGCAGCCGCTTTATACCTATGTTGATAACCGAAAAGGCGCTGGCAATTATTTTAATAAAAATATGGGGTTTACCAAAAGCTTACATTCCGGGATTGGCTATGAAAAATTCTTTAATCAAGGATTCAGTATTCGTTCCGAAGCTTATTATCAATACCTCTACAACATCCCGGTAACGATTGTTCCAAGTGCCTTTTCCATGATCAACATGGGAAGTGGATTTACCCGAATTTTCGCAGACTCTTTGCAAAACTCTGGAACAGGATTTAATTATGGACTCGAATTAACCGTGCAAAAATACTTCGATAAGAGTTTCTTTTTCTTGTTTTCGGGAACCCTTTATGACTCCAAATACACTGGCAGCGACGGTATATTGAGAAACACTTCCTACAACGGTAAATATGTAGCAAATCTTTTGGCTGGGAAAGAATTCAAGGTAGGCAAGAAGAACATCCTCGGAATTGGGACGAAAGTTACAGTAGCGGGTGGAAAACGCTATGGGTTGGTTGATCTTGTTAAAACCAACCTAGAGAAAGATCTTATTTACCGAGATTCTTTATTCAATGAATTGCAATTCAGGGATTATTTCCGATTGGATTTCAAAATCTCTTGGCGCATGAATGCCAAAGCGATGTCGCACGAAATAGGGTTGGATTTGGTGAACATTTTAAACACCAAAAATCTTTTAAGCTTAACCTATGCTCCCTCGCTGGATCCAGCGGTTACAAGTTCCCCCAATTACCAACCCGTTGCCCAAAAAACGCAATTAGGGTTTTTACCTATATTCTATTACAAAGTAGATTTCCGAGCCTCAAGGAAGGAGGCTCAAAAATGAGGGCAGTCACAATTTTTCCTTTTACCTGGAAATAGTGTGGTTCCTATGCTTAGGTTTGCCTGACCAAACCATAGCTGCTGCTTCGCGGTTTGGTTGGCCTCGGAGAGGTCCATCCTAAGATTTTTCTGAACCAATACCCCTCCACTCAAGGATGGCAGTAAATAAACCCGACCAAAAAACTCCAATCTTACCCCAAAATTCATGAATCCCCCTATTCCAGAAAGACTGGAAAGCTGTTCTTGCTTGGACGGACCAAAATTGAAGTTATATTCAGAATGCAATGCTCCCAATCCTGCCCCGTAAGTACCTACTACGGCAAAAATATAATTTCTCGAATGTATAAGAGGAACCAGTCGATTAAGCTGCAATGAAATGAACCGGACGTTGGTCATTTCGATCGTAAACCCCACCGTATCCATAGCAACAGGTGTGTTTTGATAGCTTCCCGAAAATCCACCGAGTTGATCGTAATTAGGCTTTACACTCCCAGTAATCGAGAGAACTTGGGGTGTTAATTGGTACTTTAAATTATCCAATCCTACCATTACTTGAAGGTTTTTACGCACGTTCCATCCCATTCCAACGTGCATTGAACTCGAAAAAAACTGCGATAGCTTGAAGGGGCTGGTTACGCTTTCAAATCGCGCATTATTAATTCGGAGATTAAAATAGTTCCCTTTCATCATAAAATTCGAAGGAAGAAAACGATTATTCGCCATGCCTATATGGAACGCAACCATTTTCTTAGCTGTCGATGAAACCCTGTAGGATTGCGCAAAGCAAGAAACGCTTACCATGAACGCCCCAATAAGCAGAACCTTCATTTTCCCATTATTTTAAGCCATTCTTCTTGAGACATTATTTGTTCCAATTTAAAATGCACTTTGTTTTTACTTCCGATCCATTCTACCAAGCCTGTACCTTTCGCAAAATAAGAAGTGGATTTTTCCATGAGCGTTTTTTCGGTTTTCATAAAAGGATTTATTAAGGTAAACTTCGTGCTGTCCACAAACGAAATGCACGCCGTTTCGTTACCCATAACCTCGCGGTTAACCGCTAAGCCGCGCAAGGAACGCTTTAATTCTTGAAGGATCAAGGTTGAATCTAATACCCCTTCAAATTTTGATGCAAACCAAGTACCTTGATTGGCGTTCCAAGGGAAAAACGCGGTTTTATACAATAATGCTTTGGTTTTCTTTTGGTTTCGGTTTACCACCATATGGTCTTGAACATTCAACGAATCCACGTTGAAATTCAAGGCCTCCAAAATCCTACCATCCGATGCATAACGCTCTACTACAATATGCTTCCCGGCTTGATCTTTCACGGTATATACTCGGTGAAACTGTTCATCCAATCCGCCGATAACATCGCGATAAACATACACTTGAGCCTCCTCTTGTATTGGATAAAAATAATCCGCCAGTGGGTGACTACTTTCGTTTTTTTCAGCAGAGCAACTTGAAAAAAATAAAGCAAAAACGCTTACAATGAGGAAGACCTTAAACATTCTTGGTCATTTTAAGGTACGAGACTTCTTCCTCCGAAAGGTGGCGAAACATACCTCTCGGAAGATCTTTTTTTGTGAGGCCCGCAAATACTACCCTGTCCAATTTTATCACGGTGTATCCCATGGCCTCAAACATCCTTCGAACCACCCGGTTTTTACCGGAATGTATTTCAACGCCTACTTCGCGAGAATTCCCTCCTTCGACGAACGATGCTTTATCGGCTTTCGATTTGCCGTCTTCTAAATCCAGCCCATTCAACAGCTTGTCGAAATCGCCTGTATTAAAAGGCTTGTCTACCTCAACATGGTAAATTTTACGCGCCTGATAGCGTGGATGGGTGAGCTTTTTAGCCATATCGCCATCGTTGGTGAATAAAAGTAGTCCTGTGGTTTCCCGATCCAACCGTCCAACAGGATATATCCTTTCGCGGCATGCGGTTCGAACCAAGCTCATCACCGTTTTTCTTCCTTGGGGGTCATCCATGGTGGTAATAAAGCCTTTGGGTTTATTCAAGAGTACATAGCGTTTTTTCTCGGCATTAATGGTTTCACCGTTGCATTGAACGACATCGGTTGGTGCAATTTTATACCCGAGCTCGGTAATTATTTTTCCGTTGACGGTAATGACTCCGGTTTGAATCAATACGTCGGCCTCGCGTCGAGAACAAACTCCCGCATTGGACAAGTACTTATTCAAACGAATCTCATCCTCATTAAAGCTTGGAAGCGGATCCCCCTTCTTTACCTTTATTTTAAAATCAATGTATTTTCTTTTGTCCCTCGCTTTTACTTCTTTGGAAGGACTAACGGTTTTTTTATCGGCATCCGTCTTGCCTTTGCGATTGTTTGTGTTCATCCCGAGCAGTTTCTGCAAAGGTACATGAATAATGATTGCTTAAAAAGGAGGAAATGCATCCTCTAAATGTTCGATTTGTATTTCATCGAATTGTTTAATCACACTAATTGCATCCATTCGAATTTCCACAGGGGAAGACCATGAACGCACGAAAAAATTAATTGCTTTTATCAAGTTTCTTTGTTTGGTTTTATGGATTGCATGAAAAGGCTTTTCAACCGTGGTGTTGGTGCGGGTTTTTACCTCCACGGCCACAATACAATCGGATTTTTGAGCAATTATATCAATTTCTGCTTTTTGATGGCGATAATTCGTTGCCAGAATCTTATACCCCTTTTCTTGCAAAAATACCGCTGCCTTCGCTTCTCCCCACCTCCCCGTATCGATCATTATTGATTAGCGAATTAAATGAAAAAACCCATGTCCTTCAATCTCTCCACCGGAAACTCCGGTTGCCCGGTAGGTATAGGTGTAAACCCCTTCGTTCGCATCGACATTCCCTTCTTTTCCATCCCATTTGGGTTGAGAAACGGTTACATCGTTGCTATTTCCGGAATACATGATAACACCCCATCGGTTGAAAATAACCATTTCAATGTATACCACATTCACGTAATCCAATTCAAAATAATCATTTATTCCATCGCCATCCGGGGTAATCACATTGGGTGCTACAATTTCCGGATAAGGATATGTGCACATGGAGGCGACATTCACGTTGGCACTCGGGTTATAATTCAGCGCCTCGGGGTCGGCACAATCACAAACACTTACTGGAATAACCAGAGTTTGGGTGTCTTGACAATTCGCTCCTTGAGAAGCGGTTAATAACACCGTGTAAACGGAAGGCACATTGGTAGAATAGACCGCCGTTTGAGCTGCCAAATTGGGAGCGTTTGCCGTGGTTCCATTGCCAAAGTTCCAGGAATAATTGTTGGCATTCGTACTATTATTGACAAAAACAACCGTCAGTGGAGAACATCCCAACCCAGGATTTGCGGTAAAAGCCGCCACTGGCGCACCCACCGTTGTAACCAAAACACTGTCCGAGGCACTGCAAACTTGATCGGTAATGGTCAATTGGTACCAGCCCCCGGCCACATTCTGCACGTTTGCCCCATTTTGCCCATTAGACCATGAATAAGTAACATTTCCATTCGTTCCAGAGACAAAAGCACTCAAGGTGCCATTCGGAACACACGTGGCCGGTGTCATGACCAAGCTGTCAATGGAAATGGTTTGATTTACGGTTATGGTGGATGTGTCGGTATGGGTAAAATTGCATTGATCCACGGCGGTAATTAAGTATTGCACCACTCCGTTTTGATTCACATAAACCTGCAGCGAGTCGTTGGTGGCCAAGGTTGTCCCGGTTAACGTTGTCCAAGTAAAGGTATAAGGCGCATACCCTCCGGACGCACTGGCGGTAAGGAGCACGCTATCTGGAATACACTGTACCAAGGGATCGCTCTCTGTAATGTTGATAATCGGGCCATCTCCAATGTAAATAGTGCCTTGAGAAATAACAGTATCCCCGCAGGGGTTGATAATGGAAACCGTAATTGTAACGGATTCAAAGCCTTCATTTAGGCCGTCTTGTATCGGTGTTAAGTTCAAAATCACGGTGTCTTGTCCTGGTAAAAAGACGATAGGATTCACCATGTTGTTGTAGTCAACCCCCTGGGTGGCGGTACCATTGATTGTATAATTAATGATCATCGTGTCGTTCGCTTGGGCTGATGGCCGGGTAAAAATAAAGTCCGCGTAAGTGCATCCTTCTACAATGGTCGTGTCGCCGGATACGGTGGCCACGGCAACGCTAACTGCTGCCGAAGAGAAAGATCCTGCCTCAAGGAATACGCCTGAATCATATGCTTGGTCGAACACATTGGCGATAGCAAATTTGATGTGATAGGTGGCCCTGAAATTCCTGGTCCCCAAAGAAAAATACCGAAAGCATCGTTAAAATTGGAGGGAGAAAATTCCGTATATTCGTCTGAACCAAACATGTAATTAAAAATC
>RFQF01000050.1 GCA_009925805.1 Flavobacteriia bacterium
GAATTTTGGGGAGCTTAATTCTGATGGAGGGAACAATTACTTTAAGTCGTTCCTCCTGGATAATGAAGATTTGACACCATTGCTCAAATCAATTCGCGACGAAGTTAAAGCACGAAATTTAGCAACGGACGAGGTGGTATTCTTAAATGGTGCTTCACCGGCTGAATTTGCGAAAAATTCAACCTTATTTTTGAAATTATTAACGCCAAATTATCAGCAACATTTCAATAAAATGGGAATCCATTGTTATTTAGGTGAAAGCTATCTTATGAACAATGACGCGCATTTCTGCTTCCCATGGAAAATTAACGGAAGAGAGGCATCGCAGAATATAATTATTAGCGGAAATGAACGAGAATATACGATGCAGGCCGTTTTCTCAACAATTTCGAGCGTAACGTATTCCATCCCTGAGGCAAATTTTAGAATTAACTTTGTCAATCCGTTTGATGAAGAATTCTCTCAAGAACTTGGTTTTGACAAACTAGCCGAGCAACTCACCAACTACGATTTTCACCTTTATGCTGAAAATGAACTTGAAGTGCTTATTGCACAACTGGAGCAATTGTTAGATCAACGACGCGCTTCTTCTGACAAAACACCCGTTATCACTTACTTAGTGGGGTTAGAAAAGTTCATGAAAATAAAAAAGCTCAATACCTATGATTCGGAAACTGAAATTACCCAAAGATTAAAAGTTCTATTAAGTACGGGGTCTCAATTTGGAATCTATTTTGTTATGGAAATTAATAAGGCTTCAAACTTGGAAAAAATTTCACGTGATATCCTAGGTTTTTCAGACCATCGCATCGGATTTTATATGAATATGGAAGAGTCCAATCTTTTTATTAACAGCAAAGCGGCGAATCAATTGGTGAATTTAGACTCTCCAACAATTCGTTTC
This sequence comes from Flavobacteriia bacterium, assembly GCA_009925805.1. Lineage (GTDB taxonomy): Bacteria > Bacteroidota > Bacteroidia > Flavobacteriales_D > Crocinitomicaceae > UBA952. Next base: position 905 of record RFQF01000050.1, read on the forward strand.
AAAGGGGTGTATTATGCACACTCTCAAGGAATAGCAAACAAGTTCAAGTCATATATAAATCTTGCCAGTGAAAATCAATTTTGCCGTGGACTCCGTGAAAAGGTGGCTTCTCATGTTGTTTTAACGTCCCATGTTGCTGAGTCAAATACCACTGAATCGAGTCCCCAACATATTGATACTTCAACCGTTAGCCACTTCAGTTCCTCCGATTTGGAAAAAGCACAAGAAATAAGTATTGATACATTAAACTTTCTGAACGATGCAGATTAGAACAAGCGCTGCCGCGCTCAAGAAAATGGGCCAAACCACCGAGGAAGTAATACTTCAACTTGAAAAAAACAACAAGGAGGTTGAAACAGAAATTGCAAGTCTTGGGAATCAGTGGAAAGATGCTAATTTCACTTCAGTAAAACAGGTAATTCAAGAAAAACAATCAAATCTCAATGACCTATTAAAAGACTTAAAAAAGTTCAGGGAATGGTTGGAAAGACAACATAAAATTGTCAAAGAATATGAAGATAATCACGATGAAATCAAAAGAATATGAGCTCAAGCACGCATGTTAAATTAGACGTTGTTATTTCATTTAATGAAAAAGTGAAAACGTTTAGCACTAACATAGACCAATGTTTTGAAACCATCAACCGGTCTATGGAACAGTTAAGAAGAGATGGATGGGACGATGAAATGTATATTAAATTCAAAGAAGGCTTCACGAAGCATTCCAACGAATTGAAACCGTTAAGCGATGCATTGAAAAAATATAATCATTACGTTGATAACACTTTGGCCCCAAGAATTAAAAAAATATTGGACGGAGGAAATCAAATGCCATAATTATGAAAATCCAAAATGATTACCAAGCATTGGATAAGGCCATTAACGAAATTGAACAAGCCATAGAGGCTTTAAAAAAGTCCAGTAAAACAATTATCCACGATTTAAGCAACGTGCAGGGATGGAAAGACAGTAATTATCAAAGTATTAAAACAGCCATTGAAGAAAAAAAAACAAATTTAGATGGGATAATTACGGGTCTTGAATCGTTAAAATCAGAGCTATCCGAACGTTCCAAGTTGATTAAGAAATATTACGCAGTTACCTTTTAAGATGAGCAAATTCGTTGTTAAAGATCCTGAAGTGTTTTCTATATTGGCGACTGAACTATCAAAAATAAATCAGGAGGCCTCGACTATCGTATTCGATTTTAACAAGATCGTAGAAAAATTCAAAGAAGATTTGTTTAAAGATTTAAAAGAAACCGAAAATCAATATTCCGAAAAAAGATCTGAAAAAAACCAACAAAACGGTTCTTCAGGTAAAGAGCCTCAACGAGCGGGTGAAGAAAACATACTTTGGCAAAAGGTTGAATCACTAAAAGGGGCTATTTCAAAGGTGGGGCATATACAAATAGGCTTAACACAAAATGCTCAAAAAACTAAAACTCTTCAATCTACTTCTGCTTCAGCGATTCGGGCACTAAAAGAATTCGAGCAATTAGCCAGACATTATTTACAAGATAATTTGTCAGCGGCAAGAAATAACACGGAAAACAATGCCCGAGCAACGACATCCAACAATCAACATAACATCTTAAAACAAATTGGGGATACGGTACATTTTGACCTTGATAAATCATTTAATCTTGATCAATTTTCATTGAGCGCAATTATAGATAATTCCGAAAAAATGAATCGAAATAATCCTTCAGGTCAAAAAGCCACAAAAATTTCAATCGGAAATGTATCACAAAACGATTTCTCTTTACTTAAAAAAAATGGATTTACTGTTCAGGAAATTCGACCGAACAGTTTTTCTGCCTATAAAGAAATAAATCATGGAAAATAACCGCGATTATTACATCAAGGAGCTTCAAAGAATTACGAACCAATTTGGTAACTTACATACCAAACTGAAAAACGTTGCAGAATGTCAAAATTCAGCATGGAAAGACGAAGTAAAAAATCGATTTTACAACAAACACATATACCCTACCGTTAGTGAGCTATCAAATATTCATGCAAATCAAGTTAGCGCTTTACAAGAAATTACCTTAATAATCACTGATTTGGGTAAAAGTCGCAAATGAGTTAACTTTGAGACGTAGTATATTGTCGGAATTTAAACCAGATAAATATGTTTATAAATTCAATAATTGGTATTCAACCCTACCTAAATCGACCTCAACCCGATGGTGAAGATATTTCGATTACCCTAAAAAGTTCTTATTTTTTGGTGTTTATCGATCTTTTGGCTAAACTATTCATTCTATTGTTGGGAATTGTTTTATTTAAGGTTTCCTTCAGGGAACCCGCAGTTGGAAAATATACGTATACCCTCTTTATTTGGTTTTTGAACTTCCTAGTCCTCTCGGTTACCGTGTACTACGCATTGCGTCGCTTGAAAGGGATTCAAGTTTATTTAAAATATCGGATTCTCGCCTTCCCATCGTATTTACAAAAGCAACCATCCAAACGTCCCGAACAACATAAATTATTTGTTTATTCGAGCTCGAATGAAAATAAACTAGCGATTGCCTTCCTATACGCATTGATCAATACCCTCATTACCTCTCCGTTGTTGTTTTTGTATCCTGTAAACATTAATTTCCCGCTTATCCTCAGCCTTGTTACATTTCTTGTTTCTTTTTTCATGGCCTGGCGTTATAGTTGCATTTTTATCGAACGCAAAATATTAAAGGCTTCGTTTCTGAAAAAAGAATTGAACCAAGAACAATTAGAAGCACTCGAGGAAGGATATTTGAACAAGGAAGTTTTTGTGCAAGACACCTCCTTGGAATTTTGGAATGATAAATTCATTATTCGACTCGAAAAGGATTTTAACATTTACAAAGAGAAGCTTGACACCTTTCTTTTAGAAAGTGTTTTTTTAGGTGCACTTACCTTTACCACCTATATTCAATTAATCAGCAACAATGATAATTGGACTGAATTTACAACCACTTTATCTAGTTTTCTTTCCAATGACTCTATTAAAATATGGCAAGATCATTCGCTTAGGCAAAATATAGGCTTCAGTTTATTGCTAGCCGGTTCAGTAATCAGTTCGCTTTTTTACATGGTTATTTTATTAAAACGCTTCCCAATTATCAAAAGTATTGAAACCGTCCGTTGGCTTTTAAACTTGGCCAAATATTACAACACCAAAGAGGAATCCGAACAAAACAATTACCCAAAAGAAGATTATTCGAAACAAATTCAATTTGAAATTGCAAGATGCGAAGAACAAAAAATCATCCTTGATTCAAATTTTCGTATTATTTCCATGTTGCGTATGGCGGGGCTTTTGTCCTTTTTCTTTGTACTGCTCGTTGCCACGCTAATGATTGATATTTACTTTTTTGCTTTCAGTGCTTGTTTGTTGTTGTACGTGATTGTTGCGGCAAAACTCATGGAAGAAAACAAGCTAATGAAGTTTATTATGGATAATCGATCCAAAAACAAAACGAAAAAAAACGCGCGGAAATTCACCTCATAAATTGAATCCATTTAGTCAATCTCCCATCGCATACGTTCTCCTTTAATATAATCGAGCACTTGCTCCTTCGTTTTACCGTTCATGTCTCCTCGCAACATGTTTCGTTTTTCGGTCCCCATCTTCTTGATATACAAGCCTTCCGCAAAGCGGCGAATGTCCTCTTCCGTTTCCAAAATTAAGCCAGGAACCATGTCGCCCTCTTGTGTGGGCTTCATGTTCATCGTGAAAAAAGCCGTGTTCGTATGGCTGATTGCACCGGTTTTTATATCCGTTGCTTCGCAACGAATGCCCACGATCATGGCGGTTTTTCCCACATAATTCACCCTGGATTTCATGGTTAGCAAGTTGCCGATTTCCACGGGTTTATGGAACTCCACGGCATCCACACCGATGGTGACCACATACCCTTCGCAATGTTTTACAGCGGTAGCATAGGCCACTTTATCCATAATAGAGAGAATGAACCCTCCATGCACTTTATCGCCAAAATTGGCGTAACCGGGAGTCATAAGCTCGGTGAAAACGGTTTCGGAGTCTTTGATAGATTTATAGCTTGACATCTTATTATTTGAGGTGAAGATAGTTGAAATAATAGTTGAGATTAATGTAACTAAATCAAAATTTAATGTTTTAAAAGGCATGACAAAACCCCTACCTCACTTTTTAATGCTGCGCTATGCTTCGTTTTCTTTCAACTGCATTCAGTTTGGTCGGTGGGATAAGCCTTTGTTTTAGTCAACTCACCCAATATTGGGCAATGAATCAATTGCTTTCGTATTCCGGTACTGCATATAATATTGTGAATACATTTCACAATAACGGCTCCTCCATTTCATTTGGCGGCAACTCAACCTCTTTTGGTATGCGTCACCTAGAATATTGCGAATTAAAAGACACCGCCAGCTTTCTATCTTCCATTTCAACCACCGTTCATGAAACCACCCATGGTTTGGATAGCCAAATCCCTTATATGTTTGCCAAACGTGGAGAAAAAATTGATGAACTAAACCTAACAGAGGGGTTTTACATTGATGAAAATATCCAATATTACCTTGTTTACCCCAAAAATCCCCTTTTCCCGAGCATTCAAGTGGTCAACGAAATCCCCACCAACCTTAGAACATTAAGGTTTGAAACGTATATGGTGGCTACACCCCTTCAGTCCACACAAAGCAGTGGGATTATTGGCTTGATGGAAGAATTTAATGCCTATTATCACGGCTCAAAAGTTGTTTTTGACTTTTTACCATTATTTAAAGAAAAGTACCCGACCAGAGTTGCTTATAAATGGTCAAACACATTCATCTCCAATGCAGATGCCTACTACGAATTTGATTTTTTTATTAAAGAATACCTGCTTTTTGCCCAATCGAAGCACCCGGATCTTTATAATGAACTTAAAAACGACTACAAGTTCAAGCTTATTTATCAAACTATTCGTAGAAATTTCGGCAACATGATTTCGCAGTATGAAAAGAAGTATGACGAATTAGTTAAAACCGACAAAAGTGGTTGGTCTACCTCAAAACACAGTGATATTTACGATACCTTAAACAAGCAAATAAATTCGGATCGCTACCTGTCTATTAAAAGTGATTTTCTTTCAGCATCCCCTTAATTTGCGCACAGTATTCAATCATCGTGATTAGCCCTGCCGAAAACGAGTCCTTAGCTCAATCTAAAATCCATTTCCCTTCGAGATCTTCCACCCCATCCTTCACAAAACACGAATTTCGCTTCGCTATTACATTGCCTTGCCGTATTTTTGCCCTCGAATTCAGTTAGCAACGTTTCGGCATGTTCACCAACGAATCCATCAATTTCCACCTCCTGAAAGAACGGGCCTTCAACTTGCGCTGGGCCACCGTAGCCGAAGACGTTATTCCCCTGACGGCAGCAGACCCCGATTTTCCCTGTGCACCCGAAATTCGTCAAGCCATCAACGAATATGTCCAATCCGGGTATTTAAGCTACGGCCCCGCAGAAGGACTGTCCCTTTTTCGCGAAGCGCTCCAACACTTCTTTTTATCGAAACGCGCTTATTCCCTGCCCGTAGATCAAATTCTACCCATCGACAGCGCCGCTTTTGGTATCCAACTGGTGTGCAATACCCTTCTCAAGCCAGGAGATGAAGCCATTCTTTTTGATCCCGTAGATTTCCTTTTTTCCTTTTGCATTACCCAAGCCGACGCAACGCCCGTACGATTTCCCATTCCACCTGGAGCGCATGCCGTAGATTTCGAGCGCATGGAAGCGCTCATTACGCCGAAAACGAAGCTAATTTGCCTCTGCAACCCCTTGAATCCAACCGGGAAGGTTTTTACCCCTTCAGAACTTTCCGAGCTTGGGCGTATCGCTGTGAAGCATAAGCTCTACATCCTTTCCGACGAAATTTGGAGCGACATTGTCTTTGAACCGCATACGTTTACCAGCATTGGCAGCCTTTCTCCCGAAATTGCCAATCAAACCGTAACGGTTACCGGCTTCAGCAAGGCGTACGGCCTGGCAGGTCTGAGAATTGGTGTCGTAGCCACGACAAACAACCCCTTATTTCAACGCATTTTTGAAACCTCTTTGCACACGTTCACGGTCCACGGAGCAAACGTGCTCGGACAAGTTGCAGGCACAGCGGCACTCACCCACGCCCAAGCATGGCTCACTTCCTATGTAGCCCACCTCGACCGCATGCGCTCCTTGGTAACCAATCGGGTCAACGAAATTAAGGGCTTGCGCACTCTAGCCCCGGAGGGGTGTTTTGTGAGTTTCGTGAACATTGAAGACACAGGGTTTAGTGCGGAGCAATTCCAGGTACACATGCTCGAAAAAGCCCGAGTACTCGTGGTTCCGGGATTAAGCCGATGGTTCGGCCCTGGCGCAGAAGGCTACGTCCGTTTGAGTTTTGCCACCTCGGAACATGTCCTTACCGAAGCCTTAAACCGAATCGAAGCCGCCTTATGAAAGTGGTTATCATCGGTGCTGGGATCGCAGGCCTCGTGCAAGGATTATTGCTGCGCCAATTAGGCTATGAAGTCGTGCTTTGCGAACGAAGCCCTCAACCCAACCACCGAGGTCATGCATTTTTGATGAACGAAGATGGCTTAAGCGTGCTACGACCTTTAATTGAAGCATCCGGAAAGCCCCTCACCTGCCAAAGCGTGGATCTTTTCAGCTTGAAACGTCCCTCGGAGGAGGAACTTATCAAAATACAACTGGACGGTTGGTACTGTTTCAAGCGGGTGGATTTAGTTTCTTACCTTATCTCTTTATTCGGCGAGGAGCACATTCTGTTCGGCTGCGAATTCGACCATTTTGTATACGATCAACACCGAGCTACGCACGCAGTGTTCCACCACGGAATTGAGGTGCGTGGCGATCTGTTCATTGGTGCAGACGGTAGCCGTTCCGCCGTGCGAAAGGCCTTATTTGGTCCTACCCATTTTACGCCTGTGGATGTCAAAGAAATTGTTGGAATTTCCCAATACACCCGCTTATCGGAGTACAAGATTTTTGAGAAAATTCAATGCCACGACCGCGGTTTAGCCTTCGGGTTTATTCCCGCCAACGCCCACCAAAGCGTTTGGTTTATGCAATTCGATTCGCGCTTAGCCTCGGAGAACGACCTCAACCACCCCGAAGGGCTGAAGTCGTTTTGTCAGGATATCCTGAGGGATTTTCCCAAGGAGGTGCATGAAGTTTTGAACGCCAACGATTTCAGTACTTCGTATGTTTGGAATACCCAAGATTTCGATTTATTGCCCGCTTTCCACCAAAAAAATGTCGTGTTAATTGGCGATGCAGCACACCTGGCCCTTCCTTTTACGAGCGCTGGAACCACCAACGCCCTGATGGATGCATCGGTGCTTACCCATTATTTGAGCCGAGGCATTGACATGAATACGGCTTTTGAAAAATACTATCAAAAAAGAGCCTTACCCTTGGAAGCGCACATAACCCAAGGCCGTATGCTAAAACAAGGGTTTTTAGAACCGCTTAACCATAGCGAACGGGGTTTTATGTTGCCCTTGATTTCCCAAAAATACGCTGCGAAAAAAGACCACGAGGCGAAGCCCTTGGTCCTTGCCTACTTTACGGACCCGATTTGTTCCACCTGTTGGGTCTTTCAACCGCTCCTTCGAAAACTGGGATTGGAATACGGTAAGTACATTGAGATCGTTTACCACATGGGGGGTCTGTTGCCTTCGTGGGAGGCGTATTCCCAAGGAACCATCCATAATCCGGAGGACGCGGCAAGGCTTTGGAACGATATCGCCGATAAACAACATTTCCCTTTAGATGGCGACATTTGGTATGAAGACCCTTTAGAGAGTTCTTACCCATCCTCCATAGCCTTTAAAGCGGCACAGCTACAGGATAACGATAAAGCAGTATCCTTTCTTCGACGGATGAAGGAAATGCTATTCATGGAAAAAAAGAACATCAACCATTGGCGGCACATGGAACAGGCAGCACTCACCAGCGGACTGGATGCAGCATTGCTCAAAAAAGATATGCAAGGGGAAGGGTTGGCGCATTTTAAGCAGGACCTCGACCTAGCGAAAGCGCTGGGGATTCATGTATTTCCAACCTTGCTTTTCCAAGTTGATGGCTTTACACGCTTCAGCCTTCGAGGACAACACCCATACGAACGCTTGGAAGAATACATATTAGCGTATTGTCCACAAGCTAAAAAACAACCTATAACATTGAGTGTGGAATCTTTATTTTCCCTATTCAATCAACTCAACGCGCGTGAAATTGAATTTATCTTGTCGATGGATTCAAAAAACGTTAATCGTAATTTGAATGATTTAGAAAATAGGGGGATTGTGCAACGCTTCCAATTAAAAAGCGCGCAATATTGGGTGAAACTTTAAAAAACAAAAATGTTCATAATGAACCGAGCTACGTTCATAAAAAAGCAAGGTTTATTCATTTGACTTGATTTACAAAGCATTAACTTAGCACAAAAAAGCGTATGAAAAAAATAGTGTTCTTGCTTATTACGTCGTGTAATTTGCTATTCCTAGGATCCGCTGATGCTCAAGTATTGAATACTGAATCCTTTGATGCTGTTCAATTCCTACCAACAGGATGGGCTACCGTAGGAGCTGCACCCAATTGGGCGCGTTCAACAACCATGTCGGCACCCATTACCGCAGGACCTCATACAGGTGCAGGAATGGCGCGTTTTCGATATCCAACTGGAGGTGGAGGGGTGTCCAATACGGAAACCATTGCTACTCCTGTTTTTGATTTAACCGGGAGAGGAAACAATATAGTGCCTTTTTCTTTTTGGATGTATCGAGATTCTCTTGTTCCGGCAAATAACGATAGCCTAACCGTTTATGTCAACACAAGTGCCTCCTTAAACGGTGCTGTCAAAATTGGTCAGGTTGCAAGAAATCGTTCAATCAACATGCCCGACACAAAGGCCATGAATGGTTGGTATAATTACACCTTTAATATTCCTCCCCAATTTGCAGGAAGCAGCAATTATGTGATACTTAAAGGAACCTGTTATGGACCAACAGCTACCGCACGGAGAATTTATGTGGATGATGTACAGTGGACGGCCTTTCCTCCCGCATGTTCAGGGATGCCAACAGGAGGTAGCGTTAATGCCGCACAAGCGACCTTTTGTAATGGCGGAGGAAATACGAACCTCACCCTCAGCGGAGCTTCTACTGGTTCCGGGCTAAGTTATCAGTGGTATACTTCTCCCTCCATGAATGGTCCTTACCAAGCATTTGGATTTAACGATACTGTTGCACTTACTGGAAACTTAACTTCGAATCAATATTATTTTGTAACCGTGGGATGCGCAACTTCCGGATTGTCGATGAATTCGGATACTTTAACGATTCATGTAACCAACTCCCAAGGTCCTAATGTTTCCATTTCCTATGCTCCAAATGACACCATTTGTCGTTTCGATACCATTACCTTAAGCGCATCTGGAGCAATGACTTATGTATGGAGCACGGGAGCAAATCCAAATTTAGGCAATACCGCCACCTTACAGGCTGCCCCATTAAATACCACTACATTTTCTGTTGTGGGCACGGATAGCTTAGGTTGTCCTTCGTCGCCGGTACAAAAAACCATTGTCGTTGGAGCAAGGCCGAATATCAACAATATAAGCAATTCAAATCCTGTGGTTTGCGCTGGAGGGTCGTCCACTCTTGGTTGTTTCGCCACAAGTGGTGCCGGAGGAGGAGGAGGAGGAGGAATTACGCTATCTTATGCTTGGGCTCCTAATGCTGGAAATACTGCCACAACAACGGTAACCCCATCGGTTACAACCCTTTACACCGTGACCGTAACCGGTCAATTTGGTTGCACTCGAACGGATACTACCTCCGTCATCGTAAATCCAAATTTAGTGAGCCCATCGGTTGTCCTTACTCCAGATTCGCTCGGATATTGTCAAGGAATGGCTCCTGCGACCGTAACCTTAGCAGCAAGTTCGAATACACCTGGGGTTACCTATGCGTGGAGTGCCACCGCAGGACCTCCCATCAATTCAATAAACGACTCCTTAACCGTGAATATTGGCAATAACTCAATAACCTATTTAGTTTCTGTAACCAATCCTAGCAACGGGTGTGTAAATACCGCCTCTTCGAGTATTTATATTTTTCCAACACCCAATGTGAACGCGGTGACCTCCAGCGCAACGGTATGTTTGAACGGAAGTACCGTTGTTAATGCGCAAGTATTTAATACACAAGGAACGCCTCTGTCACAATATTCGTTTAATTGGATTCCAGGGAATTATACCACGCAAATGGCCACGGTAACCCCTGTTACCACAGGTAACTACTTTGTGACGGTCACGAGTCCATACGGATGTTCGAATATGGATTCTGTTATGATTACAATAAATCCAAATAATGTGAGTCCGAGTTTGACAGTAAATCCTTCAACGCTTGTGTTTTGTGGAACTATGGGTCCGGTACAATTGGTTGCAACGACCAACGCAACGAGTCCAACGTTCCAATGGACTCCGGGTTTTATAAGTCAAAATAACGATACCATTACCTTCACCCCGAATAACACAATGAATGTATCGGTTTCCGTAACGGATGCTAACGGCTGTACCACAAGCGCAGGAGCTACCATCACGCTAAGTCCGTTACCCAATGCAGGTTTTATAGCTGCTTCTGGAAACAATTTCGTAGTCGACTTTACCAATACCTCCACAGGCGCCAATTCGTACTCTTGGGATTTTGGAGATGGCACAACGAGCAATCAAGCCAATCCCAGCCACACCTACAATAATTTGGGTACTTGGTTAGTTACTTTGGTGGTCACCAATTCCGACGGTTGCTCAGATACCATTACACAAAATGTAAATTCACAATTGGCTGAAGTCAATGAACTAACTTGGGATGTTACGGTGTATCCAAATCCAACAGAGCAATTACTTCACGTTTCCGTTAGTAATATGATGGAGACAACACGTTTATCCATTTTCGATGCGACTGGAAAAATCCTCCACGAGGTTGCGTTAAACAAACCAGAAACTACATTCAACATCGACGCACTTTTCCCAGGCACGTATTTCTTAAAAATCCAAGGCATCCACGGATCTAAAACGGTGCGCTTTATAAAAGCCTAAAAAGAAAAGAACCATTCAGTTAAAGGGGCAAATTTTTGTCCCTTTTTTATTTACACAAAATAAGCTTGAATTTGTACTGGGACAGTTTTCTGTATTCCTTGTAATTCGATTGAATCCTTAACCGTTGAATGATCAAAAAAATCCCGGCTTGCTACCCAATACTCCTGTTACTGTATTGAGGTAGCCATCAAAATCTCACACCAACCCCTGCATTAAACTGTAAATCCCACACT